>CAYWSS010000190.1:3232-9075 GCA_964460505.1 uncultured Caldilineaceae bacterium
CAGACAACCAAAGGTCCGTTGCACTGCGTATCTGACTACGAACATTTTATACGAGAAGATATTACCCGCTCGTAGTCAGCCTCGAAGCGAAAGCGGAGTGGCGTCAGACAACCAAAGGTCCGTTGCACTGCGTATCTGACTACGAACATTTTATACGAGGAGACAACAACAATGGGAAAAATTATAGGAATTGACCTGGGAACCACAAACTCGGCGATGGCGGTGATGGAAGGCGGCGAACCGACCATCATTCCCAATGCCGAGGGCAATCGCACCACGCCTTCAATTGTAGCCATCAACCCCAAATCGGGCGAGCGCATGGTAGGTCAAGTAGCCAAACGACAGGCCGTGACCAATCCGGAGAATACCATATTTTCCGTAAAGCGATTTATGGGCCGCAAATTTGACGACGCTCAGGTGCAGCGCGCGGAGGGATTGGTTCCCTACGAAGTGCGCAAAGCATCCAACGGGGACATCCGGGTAGTTATGGGTGACAGGGAATACTCTCCCCCGGAAATCAGCGCAATGATTTTGCAAAAGCTTAAGAACGATGCCGAGGCCTACCTGGGCGAAACAGTAACCCAGGCCGTAATTACCGTGCCGGCCTATTTTAATGACAACCAGCGCCAGGCCACCAAAGACGCCGGCAAAATTGCCGGATTGGAAGTGATGCGCATTATCAACGAACCCACGGCTTCTGCCCTGGCTTACGGCCTTGAGAAAAAAGGCGACGAGCGCATTGTCGTTTACGACCTGGGCGGCGGCACCTTTGACGTATCTATTTTGGATGTGGGCGATGGCGTATTTGAAGTTGATGCCACCAATGGCGACACTTTTTTGGGCGGCGATGATTTTGACCTGGCCGTCATCAACCACATTGCCGCTGAGTTTAAAAGGCAAGAGGGCATTGACTTGCGCAGCGACACCCAGGCCCTGCAACGTTTGAAAGAAGCGGCGGAAAAAGCCAAAATCGAACTCTCTACCACCCAACAAACCGAAATCAATCTGCCCTTTATCACCGCCGACGCCTCCGGCCCCAAACACCTCAACCTCACCATTTCCCGGGCTAAACTGGAGCAACTGACCGATTCGCTGGTTGGCCGTTCGCTGAACCCCTGCCGCGCGGCGCTAAAAGATGCAAAAGTTACCGCCGGCGATGTTGACGAAATTGTGCTGGTTGGCGGTCAAACCCGCATGCCGGCCGTACAGGAAGCCGTAAAGAAATTATTTAATAAAGAACCCCACAAAGGCGTAAACCCGGACGAGGTGGTGGCCATTGGCGCCGCCATTCAGGCCGGTGTACTGGGTGGTGATGTAAAAGATGTGCTGCTGCTCGACGTGACGCCGCTTACGCTTAGCATAGAAACATTGGGTAACGTGGCCACCCCGCTCATCAAGCGCAACACCACCATCCCCACCAAAAAGAGCCAGATTTTCTCCACCGCTACCGACAATCAAACACAGGTGGAAATTCACGTCGTACAGGGCGAACGCCCCATGGTGGCCGATAACAAGAGCCTGGGTAAATTCATCCTCGATGGCTTCCCCCCGGCCCCGCGCGGTGTCCCTCAAATCGAAGTGACCTTCGATATTGATGCCAACGGTATTCTGCACGTAACCGCGCAGGATAAAGCCACCGGCAAAGAGCAGAGTATGCAAATTATTCCCTCCAGCGGCCTGAGCGATGCCGAAATTGACCAAATGGTGCAGGATGCCGAGCGTCACGGCGAAGAAGATGCCAAACGCAAGGAACAGATTGAAACCCGCAACCAGGCCGATTCACTGGTATTTGCCGCCGAAAAAACCTTGCGCGAACAGGGCGAACACATCAGCGCCGACCTGAAAGCGGAGGTTGAAGCCAAAATTGCCGATGTCAAAAAAGCATTGGAACAAGATGATACCGGCGCCATTGCCAGTTCATCGACTATTTTGGGAGAAACGTTGCAGAAAATCGGCACCGAAATGTACGGGGCCGCCGGCGGCCCCGGTCCCGCACCGGGCGGCCCACCCCCTCCCGGCGGCCCGGCTCCCGATGGCGATACCGGTCCGGCAGATGGTGGCTCCAGCAATGACGATGTTGTAGAAGGCGAATTTACAGAAGCCAGGTAAAATTTGTCACCCGATATTTGGTAATCTTTGTTTCATAATAAACAAACAGGATAGTTATGAGTAAACGTGATTATTACGAAGTGCTGGGTACAAACAAAGGCGCTTCACCGGATGAATTAAAAAAGGCCTATCGCCAGATGGCCCGCAAATACCACCCCGACGTGAGTCAGGAAGCCAACTCCGAGGCCAAGTTCAAGGAAGTGAACGAGGCCTACGAAGTGCTGTCTGATGAACAGAAACGCAGCATGTACGACCGCTTTGGGCATGCCGGCTTAAGCGGGGCAGGCAGCGGTTTTGGTACCGGCGGCTTCGATTTTGGTGGCGGTGGCTTTCGCGACCCCTTTGAGATTTTTGAAGAGGTGTTTGGCGGCTTTGGCGGTTTTGGGCGCAGCAGCGGGCGGCAGGGGCGTCGCCCCCGCCGGGGCGCGGATTTACGCTACGAATTAACGCTTGAATTTGAAGAAGCTATTTTCGGCACCGAACAAGAGATAGAAGTGCCACGCCAGGAAACCTGCGCCACCTGCGACGGCAGCAAAGCCGAACCGGGCACCAGCCCCATTCGCTGTCCGGAATGTAACGGCACCGGCGAAGTGCGACGGCAGGCGGGCTTCTTTATCAACATCAGTACCTGCCCCCGCTGTAAAGGCGCGGGAGAAATCATCACCTCGCCCTGCCGGGAATGTAAAGGGCGCGGCAATGTGGTAAAAACCCGCCGGCTGTCGGTAAAAATACCGGGCGGGGTGGATAACGGCACCCAAATTCGGCTATCCGGCGAAGGGGAAAGTGGCGTCTACGGCGGGCCTCCCGGCAATCTGTACGTGGTGGTGCGGGTCAAACCGCACGCCTATTTTCGCCGCAACGACGATACGGTTCATGTAGAGTTGGCCATCAACATTACTCAGGCCGCCCTGGGCGACGAAGTGGAAGTGCCCACCCTGGACGGCAACGAGTTGATGACCATCCCCTCCGGCACCCAAACCGGCGACACACTGCGGCTGCGCGGCAAAGGAGTGCCCCGCTTGAGACGGGACGGCACCACCAGCAGTCGCGGCGACCAGCTGGTCACCATTCAGGTACGTACGCCTATTAACCTCACCAAAGACCAGCGCCAGCTTTTGCTTGAGCTGGGCAGAACGCTGGACCGTGAAGTTGTGCCCCAACGGGAAAAGAGCTTCTTCGACCGGCTCCGGGATGCCTTTGGCGTTTAGCGGCTGATAAACTACAAGTCAAACTTTTGGGACACGGATCGGACGGATCGGACGGATAAAATTCAGTAAAAAATCCACGGCATCTGTCCAATCCGTGTTCTGGTTTTTTGTAGCAGGCAATCGAAAAACCTGTCAGGTTTCCCCATAACACCTGGCTTAAAGAAATTTCTGCACGCGGAATCTGCTTCTCACAAATATTACGTCAAAAACCTGACAGGTTTAGCATTAAATTTGATGAAACTATGGATTTTACAGAAATTGCAGTGGCAGGCATTAACGGCGAAGCCGCCGAAACCGTCAGCGAGTTATTTAACCGGCACGGCTACGGCGGGGCGGTCATTGAGGCGCTGGCCCCGGATTTTGACAAAGTTACGGTTCGCACCGTGATTCCCCGCGAGGATGTTGGCGCGCTGGCTCAAATTGAGGCCATGCTGGCCCTGATTGGACACGCGCTGCCCAACGGGTTGCCGGAACCTCGCCTGACCGCTGTCGGCGAAAGTGACTGGGCAACGTCGTGGAAAGAGCATTTTTACGTGGTGCGCATCGGGCAACAGTTTGTCATCAAACCCGGCTGGCGCGATTACACCCCCCAGCCCGACGATATTGTCATCGAAATTGACCCCGGTCTGGCCTTTGGAAGCGGGCTGCACCCCACCACCCAACTTTGCCTGAAACTCTTCGAGGAAATGTCGCCGGCCGGCCAGGAAATGTTTGATGTCGGCACCGGCTCCGGCATTCTGTCGATTGCCGCGCTCAAACTGGGCGCCGCGCACACCCGGGCCGTTGACATTGATGACGTGGCCGTGCGTGTCGCCGAGGAAAATTTTGAGCTGAACGGCGTGCGCCATCAGGTAGAAACCGGCGTTGGTTCGGCGGAAAGTACGGCTGGGCGGCAGTGGCCGCTGGTGGTGGCCAATATTCTGGCCCACATCCTCATCGAGATTATGCCCAACCTGGCCGCCGCGTTGGCCCCCGGCGGCACCCTCATCCTCTCCGGCATGATCGGCGAACAGGAAGCCGATGTTGCCACCGCCGCGGAATCGTACGGGTTGCAGGTGGTCGGTTGCCGCCAGGAGGAGGATTGGGTGGCGTTGGTGGTAAAATCGCAGTGATGACCAAAACAGAGTAAGGCAGCCAAATCAGTTATCTTTGTAGATGGTGTGTTTAAAACCCATCATTCCACAAGGCCCTCCCTTATGGGTACACCGGCGAATGGTATGAGGGGTTATACACACCTCCTGCATCTGCGGGCGAAGTTCCCCCTACGCTCCACCCCCCCTATCGCCCGGCGATAATCATTGACCACGGGTTCCTCGTACAATCGGGCATAGCGCAACGCTTTGGTTATGAAACAAGTACGGAATATAGCCGGCTGTGTTGTAGAGCAGGGCATTTGTATCTCAAAGTCAGTCCGGTTAAAATATCCGTAAAATTCAAGCAGAAATCAGGGTGAGACGATGAAATTAAAGGTGATTGTGCATGAGGCTGAAGAAGGGGGCTATTGGGCTGAAGTTCCAGCCATTCCGGGGTGCGCCACACAGGGCGAAACGTTTGAGGAGTTGTTAGCTAACCTTTACGAGGCCGTTGAAGCCTGTCTATCTGTGGATGTGGCAGACGTTGAGGTTACTCCCCAGGACAAAGTTCTGGAGATTGCGGTGTGAAAGCCATCTCCGGCAAGAGGCCGGCTCGTCTCCCGGAAAAACGGGGGTGGGAATTGAAACGGGTAAAAGGAAGCCATCACGTATACATGAAGCCGGGTAATCCTGCCCGTATCTCCGTGCCCATTCACGACAATACCCCATTAAAAATTGGATTGCAAAAGCATTTGATGAAAATCGCGGGAATTGATCCGGACGAACTATAAATCTTGCAGGGCAGGCGGCGACCTTGCTTGATACAGTACCGCCGGGGGATGACCGGATTGGTCGGTGGATTGTTGGCGTGGATGCACAGAAACTGGTAGAAGGCACTCAAAGCCGTTAATCGCCGGTTGATGGTAGCGATGGCGTGGCCCTCCGCCTGAGCGTGGGTGATGTAGGTATCCACATCTTTGACGGTGATTTCATCCGGTGGCTTGTTGGCCCAGGCGAAAAAGAGCCGTAGGTCACTGGCATAATGAATGTGGGTGCTGGTGTGCGGATGTTTGCACTGCAGCCAGCGAGTGAATTGAGTCGCTTCTTTGTACATTGTTGCCTCCTGATGGTTAGAATTGCGGGTATTCTACCATCAGGAGGAGGATTTGTTTGTCGTAACTGCCTCCCGGTATTTGTAGGAGGCAGTTACCTCAACATAGCTGCAAATCGAAGTGTTGCCTTTGTAATAGTTTTGCCTAATAATAAGCTTGTTTTTCATCCACATCCAGCAAGCTCATTATTTCATTGAATTCTTGATAATGTAAATACCTCCCTGGACCGTAAATCTGCTGTAGAGCGTACAAATTTTCATCTGAATATCCAATTGATAAAACTACCTGAATTTTATCGTGGGAGTCATGAAAAACAAACCATATGGGATTCGGTTTGCCAA
>CAYWSS010000191.1:0-9061 GCA_964460505.1 uncultured Caldilineaceae bacterium
TCCGTCAACATCGCGCGACTAAGAGATAAAGTATATAACGCACTATATACTCTTTTTTATGTTTTTTTTTTAACATGGCGTTGTGTTGTGGCATAATTTATTTCGGGTAATTGTTGGTACATTTGCCAACTCGTAATCGCCTGATTGTGAGCGTTATATTGCTAAATTTAATTCGACAACGATTTTTTTACTGCACAATTAAAGGTCGAATTGCAGAGCGTTGCGATGAACTGTCTCACCATTTCCCCCCAATTTCGTTTCCAATTTGTATGACCACTTATAGCTTGGTACAATTGAGATTGCAAGATACCAATAGCGAGGAAGCAGAATTATATGTCAAAAAAAGTATTAATTGTTGAAGACGAACTTGCATTGCAAGAGACACTTAGCTACAACCTTGAGCGCGAGGGGTATCAGGTAAAAGTCGAGGGAAATGGGGATAAAGCCCTGGCGGTGGCTCAGGATATGCAGCCCGATTTGATTCTGATGGACATTATGCTCCCAGGCATAGACGGCCTTGAGATTACCCGTATTTTGCGCCAGAAAATGAACGTTCCTATCATTATGCTGACCGCCCGCGATGATGAAATTGACCGCGTACTCGGTTTGGAGATTGGCGCGGATGATTACCTGACCAAGCCTTTTTCTATGCGCGAACTCCTGGCGCGGGTGAAGGCGCAGTTGCGCCGGATTAGATTGATCCGTGAAGAAGTGAGTACACAAAAAGAACCCGCAGAGAAAAATATTACGTTTGGGAATCTACATCTCAACCGATCCCGCCGCGAGGCAACCATCAATGAAAAAACCATATCTCTCAAGCCTCAAGAGTATGATCTGCTCCAATTTCTGATGGAGCATCAGGGCCAGGTTCTCTCAAGAGAGCATATTTTGAAGCAGGTTTGGAGTTGGGATTTTAGCGGAGGCAGTCGTACCGTAGATGTTCATATCCGCTGGCTAAGAGAAAAGATTGAACCCAACCCCACCACCCCCAGCCGCATTATCACGGTAAGAGGGGTAGGCTATCGCTTTGAAGGTTAGTATGTTCAACAGCAGCATCCGTTGGCGTATTATCATCCCCTATACGTTCCTCATCCTGTTCAGCGTGTCTGGAATAGGCATCTACCTGAACAACAGCTTTTACCAAACTCAATTACAAACACTCCAAAACAGGCTCAGAGACGATGCCTTACTCATCGGGGGGGCTTTGGTCAACCCGAACAAAAAGATTGCGCCACAAGAAGCGAACGCTCGCTCACAACATTGGTCGGCAATTTTAGGTGTGCGCGTCACCATTATCGCGGCGGATGGCGCGGTGTTGGGGGAATCTCACCAGGACTTCACACAAATGGATAACCACCTCAACCGTCCGGAAATTCAGACGGCGCGGCAAAACGGCTTTGGCAGCAATATCCGTTACAGCCAAACGGTGAAATACGATATGCTCTACGTCGCCGTCCCCATCATCCAGAATGAAAATATAGTTGGTTACGCGCGAGTATCGTTGCCCTTGGAGGATATTGAAGCTGAACGGTCGAAATTACAGAACACCATTCTTGTAGCTACGGCAGTAACGGTAACTTTAGCGGCATTGCTCTCCATCTTTATTGCCACGCACATAACCCGCCCATTGCATACATTGACTAAAGAAGCCAAACAGATGGCTCAGGGCGAGATAACCCGCCACATTCCATCCGCCCGCCGCGATGAAGTTGGGCAACTCACTGGCGCCTTTAATACTTTGCTTAAAAAGTTGCAATTCCAAATTCACGCATTACAATCGGAGCAAGGTAAACTGGCATCCATATTGGAGCAAATGGCAGATGGGGTACTTATTGTAGATAAAAACGGCTATATTATCCTGATCAATTTAGCAGCCGAAAGAATGTTCAAAATAGAGGCAAAGACAGCCATTGGAAACTCACTGGCCAAGGTTTTTCGTCAGCATCAGTGGGGCGAACTTTGGGAACAGTGCCAAAAAACCGGAAAAGAGCAATCAAACATCTTGGAATTGCCCCGCCAGAAAATTTTTATCCAGGGGATAGCTTCACCATTGGACGAAGCTTTGCCCGAACATACGCTAATGCTCTTTCAAGACTTAACGCGTATTCAGCGCCTGGAAACTGTGCGTCGCGATTTTGTTAGTAATATCTCCCACGAACTGCGTACCCCATTGGCTTCACTTAAAGCCCTGGCAGAGACTTTGCGAAGCGGAGCGATTGAAGACCCTCCGACTGCTCGGCGTTTTTTGTATCATATAGAAGCGGAGGTAGATGCTTTGACGTATATGGTTTCTGAGCTTTTGGAACTGACGCGCATTGAATCCGGCCAAGTGCCTTTGAAGTTGAAATCCGTGAAACCCAAAAAATTACTCAACAAAGCTCGGGAGCGCCTCGGCGTTCAGGCGGAGCGAAAGCAACTGAATCTGGAGATTAACTGCCCAAAAAACCTTCCACGTGTACGTGTTGATAAGTCTCGATTGGGTCAGGTACTGGTCAATTTACTCCATAACGCAATTAAATTCACCCCTGAAGGTGGAGAGATAACACTGTATGCCCGCCAACAAGAAGATATGATCCTGTTTTCTGTGCAAGATACAGGTATTGGCATTCCGGCTGATGATTTATCGCGTATCTTTGAGCGTTTCTACAAAACCGACCCTGCCCGCTCCGGCGGCGGCACCGGCCTCGGTTTGGCGATTGCCCGGCACTTGGTGGAAGCGCATAGAGGGCGCATTTGGGTTGAAAGCGTAGAGGGAAGCGGTAGCAAGTTTTACTTTACAATTCCCGTAGAGGGTGTTGCGAAGTAGAACCTCACGCAACTTGTTTGCTAACAGACAACAAAAAGGGTAGTCCCCCCCTTGAGTGTTGTTAGCGTGATTGCTGTAAAATCAGCCACGAATTTCACGAATTAACACCAATTTTTTATCTTTTATTCGTGAAAATTCGTGTCATTCGTGGCTAAAAATAGCAAAAACAGGGAGTAATTTATAGACGCTTACTTATTCAATGAAATCCCCCAGGCTTGATAGCTGGGGGATTTTTTTTGTTAACTATTTGTTTACAAATCTTTGACAAATAGAAAAACAACCGTTAAACAAACTGTGCTACACTCCATATTGATTGAAAATTGAAATAGGTGCAAGGCGCTTCTGCACCTAACTATTTACTAACCAATAAGGAGAAAAGAAAAATGCAACGTCAATTTATCAAAATGCTGGTTATAATGCTTGTGGCAACCGCCCTGCTTACCGCTTGCGGAACCCAGGAAACTGTCGCCCCACCGCAAACGAAAGCGACTGAAGCCCCGCAAACTGTGGCAACGGAGGAAGTGAAAGAAGTTGCTCCTACAAAAGAAGCCGCTCCCGCTACAGACGCGGGGATGCTTCCCGCCGTGGATCCTATGGCTGTTGACGGCGATGTCATCTCCGCCGGCAGTTCCACCGTATTCCCGTTAGCCGAAGTGATGGCCGCCCGCTTTCAGGATGAAGGCTTTGCCGGTCAAATTACCATCGACTCTATCGGTTCCGGCGGCGGCTTTGAACGCTTCTGCGAAACCGGCGAGACCGATGTTTCAAACGCCTCCCGCCCCATCAAGGAGGGTGAAGTAGAAGCCTGCGCCGCCATTGACCGCACCCCCATCGAGTTTCGCGTGGGTACCGATGCCCTGGCGGTTACACTCAGTCAGGAAAATGACTTTGTTGATAACGTCACCATCGAAGAATTAGCCGCCATCTTCTCCACCACGGAGACCTGGGCCGATGTCAACCCCGAATGGCCCGCCGAACCCATCACGCGCTACATTCCCGGCACCGACTCCGGTACTTTTGATTTCTTTGTCGAGGAAGTGTTCGACAAAGACGAAGAACCGATCCTTAGCGCGGCCAACACCAACCTGTCCGAAGATGACAACGTCCTTGTTCAGGGCATCCTCGGCAGCCCCTACGCGGTTGGTTTCTTTGGCTACGCTTATTATGCCGAGAACGCCGACGCCCTTAAGGTGCTTTCCATCGAAGACATAGAACCCTCTGTCGAGAACGTAGACAACAACTCCTATCCCCTGGCCCGTCCGCTGTTCATTTATTCAGACGCCGCCATTATGCAAGAAAAACCCCAGGTTGCCGCCTACATCAACTTCTTCCTGACCTTTGTCAATGAAGAGATTGTCGAAGTCGGTTACTTCCTCGCCAGTCCTGATGCTCTGGATACGTCTATGCAAAACTGGCTGGACGCGATGGAATATTAAGGAATAAGAAAAATGAAATTGTAAATGGTAAATGATTGCCACTCACAAGCTATGTAACCACAATATACAGGGCAAATTTGAAATATCGCCTATATCTAGTGCTTCTGAATAAGCCGTACTTTACAATTTACCATTCACCATTTACCATTTATAATTTTTTTCAAAATGTGACACTTATTTAATTCCCATTCCTGGTAGAGGAAGATGATCCAACATATCGAATCCATATCACCCCCAGCCGTCAACAACAAAGACGGCTACAACCCCGCGTCAGATTTACGCAAACGCCAAAATATTGGCGAAACGATTATTCAAACCCTGCTATTTGCAGCCGGGGCAATTTCAATTCTCACCACCGTTGGCATTGTTTATGAATTGAGTAAAGAATCGGTTAGCTTTTTGTCTCAAGTCTCTCTGGTTGAGTTTTTTACGCAAAGCAAATGGAATCCCCAAATTGGGGATTTTGGTATATGGCCGCTGCTCAACGCCACTCTGATGACCGCCGGCATCGCTATGTTGGTCGCGCTCCCAATGGGCTTGAGCATTGCCATTTATCTAAGCGAGTATGCCACCTGGCGGGCGCGCAGCATTCTCAAGCCCATTCTCGAAGTTTTGGCGGGCATCCCCACTGTGGTATACGGCTATTTTGCCCTTACCTTTATGACCCCGCTGTTACGCTCGATTTTTGGGAATGGCGTGGTAGAGATTTACAATACCGCTTCTGCCGGAATTGTCATCGGGATATTAATTATCCCTATGGTTAGCTCAATGAGCGAAGACGCGCTCAGCGCAGTGCCATACGCCCTGAGAGAAGCATCCTACGGGCTGGGCGCCACAAAATTGGAAACCGCGCTCAAAATAGTACTCCCCGCAGCCCTCTCCGGGATTGTGGCCGCTTTTATTGTGGCAATCTCACGCGCCATTGGCGAAACAATGATTGTGGCTATTGCCGCGGGGGCAGGCCCCAACCTTACACTTAATCCCTTCCGTCCCGCCGAAACGATGACCGGGCATATTGTTCGCATTAGCGGCGGCGACCTGAGCTACAACTCGATTGACTACAACAGTATTTTCGCCATTGGCTTGTTCTTGTTCTTCATCACCTTGTCGTTGAACATTGTCAGCCAGCGTGTGGTGCGTCGCTTTCGGGAGGTGTATGAATGAAAGAGAATATCTTTGCCGACAACGCATCGTCGGGTGAATTTGCGTCTAATTTGGGCAGTCGCCATCGCACGGGGCGCATCTGGCGGATTATTTTCCAAATGTCTACCGTTACAGGTATTGTGGCGTTGGTGATTTTGCTGCTGAATATTATTAACTCCGCTTTCGGCTATGTCGCTATCGAAAATGAAATCAACCCCGCTGATTTAGCTATCAACGGCATTAGCATCGAGCAATTGCATCAGGATGATTTGGTCTGGATTCTCAAAAAGAATGTTTCTGCCGGCCTTTACCGGCGGCTGGAGAGCGAAATGACCTGGGAGGAGCGCGGGCGCGAGGAAATCTACGCCCTGGTGATTGAGCGTGTGGTCAACCCGACCATTTTGGATACTTGGTCGTTGAGCGAATCGCTGTTTGCCGGCGAACAAATTCGGGCCGAGGCTGCCGAGAAGTATCCCAACGCCGTACTGGAGTTCAAATCCTGGCTAAAAACCGATTTTCTTAGCGCGCCCCAATCGCCAAAACCGGCGCGCGCCGGAGTACGCACGGCAATTTTTGGCTCATTGTGGACAATTGCAATTACAATCCTGTTTGCCTTCCCCCTTGGGGTTGGCGCGGCAATCTACCTTGAAGAATACGCTGCCGATACCCCGCTCAATCGGCTGATTCAAACCAATATCAACAATCTGGCCGGGGTGCCTTCGATTATTTACGGTATGTTGGGGCTGGCAATTTTTGTCAGGGCAATGGAACCTGTCACCAGTGGGGCCATCTTTGGGCTGGTTGATGATGCTACCACTGCCAACGGACGCACCATCATTTCGGCGGGAATGACCTTGGGGCTGCTGATACTGCCCCTGATTATCATCAATGCGCAGGAAGCCATCAAAGCCGTGCCCAACTCTCTGCGACAAGCCAGCTATGGAATGGGCGCCACCCGCTGGCAAACCATCTGGCATCATGTACTGCCTGGCTCGCTCTCCGGTATTCTAACCGGCACAATTTTGGCAATTTCGCGCGCCATAGGAGAGACTGCGCCACTGGTTGTGGTGGGCGCGTCAACCTTTATCACTTTTGATCCCGACGGACCGTTCTCGAAATTCACCACGCTGCCAATCCAGATTTACCAGTGGACTGCCCGCCCGCAAGACGAGTTCCGCAATATCGCCGCCGCCGCCATCATTGTGTTGCTGGCAATGCTGCTTTCTATGAACGCCATCGCCGTTTTGTTGCGGAATCGATATAGCAGAAAGGTGTAAGGAGCCATCCACACAAAGGATTTTACAAATATGACCTCAACAAACGGCAAATACGCCATCGAAGCCCGCAATCTTTATATCTACTATGGAGATTTTCGCGCGGTCAAAGATGTTAACCTGAAAATTGAACGCAACAAAATTACGGCTATCATTGGCCCTTCCGGGTGCGGAAAAAGCACTGTGCTGCGCTCCTTTAACCGTATGAATGAGTTAGTTCCCACGGCCCGGGCAGAAGGAAAAGTGCTTTATCATGGTAAAAATATCTACGATGAGGATGTAGACCCCGTCAAGGTTCGCCGCCGCATCGGGATGGTATTTCAAAAACCAAATCCCTTCCCCAAAAGTATCTACGAGAATGTCTCCTGGGGCGCGAAAATTAACGGCTATCGGAGCAATATGGATGAACTTGTAGAACAATCGCTGCGCGGCGCGGCACTTTGGGATGAAGTTAAAGACAAGCTCGACCAGAGCGGGCTTTCGCTTTCGGGGGGCCAGCAACAGCGTTTGTGCATTGCCCGCACCATCGCCATCAAACCCGATATCATCTTGATGGATGAACCCGCCTCGGCGCTGGACCCCATCGCCACACTAAAAGTGGAAGAGTTGATGCGCGAGTTATCAAAGAACTACACCATCATCGTGGTGACGCACAATATGCAGCAGGCCGCTCGCGTATCCGATTTCACGGCTTTTTTCAATCTTGGCGAAGGCCGCGCCGGGGTTTTGGAAGAATATGGGAAAACCCAAAAAATATTCACCTCCCCCGAAAAACAAACAACGGAAGATTATATTACCGGACGCTTTGGGTAAGGAGCCGCCTATGGCGCGGGGGGTGTGGGGGGTGTCCCTCCACTGCCTTCTCCCCGCCATACGCACCAGATGAAACCGGACGCTTTGGGTAAGGAGGAAAATACATTGACCACGTTATCACCCCGTGAAACGTTTGACCGTCAGTTGGACCAACTACAAAATGAGCTGCTTGTGCTGGGCAGTATGGTAGAGCAAAACACCCTTGATGCGGTGGGCGCGCTCAAACGGCGCGATATTGACGCCGCGCGGCATTGCTACAATTACGATCAGCAAATTAACGATAAGCGTTTTGAAATTGAACGCGAGTGCATCACCCTGATTGCTACCCAGCAGCCAATGGCGCGTGATTTGCGCATTTTAGCCTCTGTTTTAGAAGTTGCAACAGAGTTGGAACGCATGGGCGATTACGCCAAAGGGATTGCGCGTATCTGCTTGTTGATAAAAGATCAACCACTCGTCAAACCAATCATCGACTTGCCTCGTATGGCCGAGCTAGCCACCAATATGCTACATCGCGCTCTGGGCGCATTTGTCGCCGCCGATGCAGAGCAAGCCGCGCAAATTCCCAAAGAAGATGACCTGATTGACAACCTGTATAACCAGATCAACCGCGAACTGATCACCTATATGATCTCTGATCCTTCCATAATTGACAGGGCGAATTACTTAACCTGGGTCGCCCACAATCTGGAACGCATGGCGGATCGCGTTACCAATATTTGCGAGCGCACAATATATGTTGTAACCGACGAAATGAAAGAATTAGATGTCTCTGACGATGAGCTAAACAACTAATATGAACGAAAAAAAGAAAGTGCTTTTTCTCTGCACAGGCAATTCTTGCCGTTCGCACATGGCCGAAGCGATAGTTAACGCCCGTTTGGGCAACTCATGGGAGGCTGTGAGCGCGGGAACTGATCCATCAGGCTATGTGCATCCGAAAGCGATCCAGGTATTGGCCGAGATTGGCATTGAACATCACGGCGAGTCGAAAACAGCCGATCAATTTCGCGGCGAGGACTTTGATCTGGTCGTTACCGTTTGCGATTCTGCCGCAGAAGAATGTCCAATTTGGTTGGGGCAGGAGCAGATAATCCATCATAGTTTCCCTGACCCCGCCGAGGCTTCTGGAAGCAATGATGAAATTATGGCTGTCTTTCGGCAAGTGCGCGACAATATTAATGAACAAATTCCTGTATTATTGGAGAACTTTCCACAGTGAATACAGCAACGGGCGGAATGGACACAAGGGTTTCGCTTACAAAATTGCGTAAAATTGACGTTTCGCGGAATTCGCCCGCAACTCCGGCACCGTGCCCCGTTACCCGAAGGGGTCTTTCCATTTGAAACTATCTTTCTGGCAAAGTTGAGGCAAAAGTAACTTCACAAGAGAAAGTACCTCCACCAACCAAAGGCAATATAACAATCACAATGCAGGCGAATGGCTAATCTTGGTTTCTCGTGAAGTTGGTTCCGGCTACAACGTTCAGGGTAATTGAGGTTGCATTCGCTAACCCGCAATCGCCTGATTGTGGGCGTTATATTGCTAAAAATTCCACCAGGAATTCAAACCGATGTGTCAGCGGCGG
>CAYWSS010000192.1:0-9060 GCA_964460505.1 uncultured Caldilineaceae bacterium
AAGTGTAAACCGATCTTTTACGCTATTTTTGGCCGAATGAAACGATGCCGAAATTCTTTACTTTGGCCCTGCGAAATCCTGTAGAGCCACAATTATTAAGGAATGAGAATTAATTAACTTACCCATTTTCTCGTATTGCGTAAATTTTGCTCTTTACGGAGTGCGTAATACGCAATATGTTGCCATCACCCATTGGGCAAGTTATTTACGCACCATTCCTAAAGTAGATTTAAAAATTTCCCCTTGACAAACCATAATTTCATGTGATAAAATGTGAACGTTCACAAAATGTGAACGTTCACATTTGTTTTTCGCAAGAGAAACCGGACATGGCAATGAAGCGTGCCACAATCAAAGATGTTGCGGCTCTGGCCGGGGTATCCTATCAAACCGTCTCCCGCGTTATCAACAACCAGCCCGGCGTAAACAATTACACCCGGGCGCGGGTGGAGCAAGCCATTGAGTCGCTCGACTACCGCCCCAATCTGGCAGCTCGCAGCTTACCCCGCCGTCGCTCCAACATCATCGGCCTCATTATTCCCTACGATGCCGCGTATCTTTTTAGAGACCCCCACCTGTTAGCCCAAATTAGCGGCATTGATGCCGAAGCCAATGCCCACGGGTACAATGTGTTGCTTTCCACCGCCGGCGACTCAAACTCTGGGTTGGAAGCCTACGAGCGTTTTGTGCGCAACCAGGTGGCAGATGGAGCGCTGGTTATTGAAACGGCCAGCATGCGTGAAGGAAACAAACTATTATCCCAATATGATTACAGATTTGTAAACCTTGGCTTTGACCCGGAGAACCCCAACGGATATTCTGTAAACCATGATGCCCGGTCTGGGGCAAAAGCGGCCACCAGGCATCTGCTTTCCAGGGGACACACCCGAATTGGAATTATCGATGGCCCGTCTATAGGAGCCATCGAAGGTTTGCGCCAGCGTATGCTGGGACATCAGGATGTGTTAAAAGAGGCCGGGTTGCCCTTTAACCCGGACATGGTTGTTTATGGAGATTACACCCGCGCCAGTGGACAGGTTGCCATAAAAAAATTATTAACGTTGCCTGACTCACCCACGGCAATATTAGCCTTAAATGATAGAATGGCAATGGGTGCAATCCATGCCCTGCACGATAACGGCTTGCGAGTTCCCGAAGATGTCGCCGTTATCGGCTTTGACGATATCCCCGCTGCGGCCGATTTCAGCCCCGCCTTAACCACCGTCCGCCAACCCAGCACAAAAATTGGACGCCTCGCGGCGCAGCTACTCTTCAAGCTTATCGACGGAGAACCCGTAGATAACCGTCAGATTATGGTTCCCACCGAGTTAATTATTAGACAATCAGCGTAACATTTGCAGATGAATCCAAAAGGAGGTGCGGCACAGACAATTATTGGGTAATAAATAAAGAAGGCACAGTGCAGCCTGTGCCTTCAAACGACAATGAGACTGTAGCAACAAATCTTCACCGTCGGGTGTCCATTATACCATGCTAATGGTTATCATCCGATGCCACGTTATCTTAGCAATTGAAAGGATGAGAAAATGAATAAGTTTTCTAAAGCAGTGGCGCTTTTACTTGTAATGGCCGCTATGGCCGCAATTGCAGCCTGCGGTGGCACGCAAACAGAAACCATAACCGTAGTTGAAACGGTTGTGGTTGAGAAAGAAGTAGAAAAAGAAGTTATTAAAGAAGTAGAAAAAGAAGTTGTAAAAGCTGTCCGCCCCATTATTTATAACTCTTACAACAGCGATCCGGAACCCCGCCGCATTGATGAATTGCTGGTAAAAATGTTCAATGAACAAAACCCGGATACGCCGCTGGATCACTCGGTTGTAACGCACGAAGATTTCAAACAAGCCATCCGCGCCTATCTGGTTGCCGACCCGGCCCCCGATGTTATGACCTGGTTTGCCGGTAATCGCGCCCGCTTCTTCATTGACAAGGGCCTGATTATGGACATCAGCGATGTTTGGGAAGATGCCGGCTGGAATGATAAATACCCCAAAGGCTTCAACGCCATGTCCTCTGTGGACGGCAAGCAATATTTTCTGCCCAATAGCTGGTACTGGTGGGCTATCTTCTATCGCAAATCGATTTTTGAAGAACACGGCATTACCCCCCCGGAAACCTGGGACGAACTGCTGACCGCTTGCGACACCCTGGATGGGGCCGGCGTTATTCCGATTACCATTGGCACAAAATTCCGCTGGACCGCCGCTGCCTGGTTTGATTACATCAACATGCGCCTCAATGGGCCGCAATTCCACCTGGATTTGATGTTGGGTAAAGAGAGCTATGACGACCCGCGGGTAAAGGCGGTCTTTGAAAAATGGGTTGAACTGTTTGACCACAAATGCTTTATTGATGACGCCGCTGCCTACAGTTGGCAGGAAGCCATCGACCCGCTGAATCAGGGCGAGGCCGCCATGTACCTGATGGGCCAATTTATTACCGACAGCGTGACTGAAGATGTAAAAGACGATCTGGATTTCTTCCGCTTCCCCATTATTGATCCGGATATGCCCATTGGCGAAGATGCTCCCACCGACGGTTTCTTTATGTCCGTTAATGCCCAGAATGTTGACGGCGGAAAAGAATTTTTGAAATTCCTGGGTGGAGTAGAAGCCCAAACCGTAATGGTTGAAGAATTGGGCCGCTTGCCGGTTCACCCGGATGTTGACTCCGGCCTGTTCAACGAGCAGCAGCTTAAAGGTATCGAACTAATTCAGGGCGCTGATGTGGTTTTACAGTTCTACGACCGCGACACCACCCCCGAAATGGCTGACGCCGGCATGAACGGGATGATGGCCTTTTGGGATGAACCCGAAGCCATTGACGATATCCTGACCGATCTTGAAGCCACCCGCCAGGAAGTATTTGCAGAAGAATAAATCTGGTTTGTAATAGAAATCCGGTGGTTCGGCTGCTGATGCGTAGCCGGGCCACCGGCCTCAGCAAATAGTAAATAGCAAATGGTGAATGGCCGTAGCTGATGAGCAAGACGTTATTTGCAAATTTGCCATTTGCAGATTCACCCAAGGAGATTATGATGGCAGTTACCTCTCCGCCTGCCCGCAAAAAAAGCAAAATCTACTGGACCCCCTACTTATTCCTGATCGCCCCGCTGATTATTTATTTTATCTGGATTATTGGCCCAATGCTCTACACCTTTTACCTGAGCGTAACCGATTGGGACGGTATCTCGCCCGAAGCCAAATACGTTGGAATGAGAAATTTCAGCTCGCTATTTGGCAGCTTTGGCAAACGTATCCCCTCCGCTTTTGAGTATTCACTAATCAACAACCTGAAGTGGCTGCTGGTATTTATCACCATTCCGGTGGCTATTGGCCTGGCGCTGGCCGTAATTCTAAATAACAAGCTAAAAGGAGATCGCCTTTTTAAGCTGGGCATTTTCCTGCCACAGATTTTGTCTCTGCCGGTTATCGCCTTGCTGTGGAACTACGGCGTTTACAATCCCCGCGCGGGTTTGATCAATTCATTCCTCACCACCCTTGGTGTGGTGGATCCTCCGGCGTGGCTGGCCAATAAGCAGCTTGTAATTTGGGCAGTAATTTTTGCTGCCGCCTGGCGGCAAATTGGCTACATTATGATTTTATACGTAGCCGGCTTAAAAAATGTTGACCCGACCTTACTGGAAGCGGCCACCGTAGACGGGGCCACCGCCTGGCAATCTTTCTGGAGAATAACCTTCCCCTTGCTGGCCCCGGTCACCACCATTGTGGTAGTTATCTCCATCATCGACTCCCTGCGCTCGTTTGACCTGGTTTGGGTGATGACCCGGGGCGGCCCCGCAAATTCATCCAGCGTGCTGGCCGTACTGATGTATATTCAAGCTTTTAACAATTACAAAATGGGGCTGGGGGCGGCCACAGCCGTGGTGCTGTTTGCCATCAGTCTGGTATTTATTATTGCCTACCTAACCCGGGTAATGAAAGACGAGATGGAGTATTAGGAGCAGATCGATGACAACAGATTCTCAGACAATGAGTGCGGTAGAAACCGTGGCCCCGGCACAAAAGAGACACTTTTCAGTGGGGCGAATAGCGCTTTATGTTGTCCTGATAATTTTTACCCTGACCTATATGATGCCGCTCTTTAGCGCTATTGTTACCTCGGTGAGAACGCAGGATGATTTAAGTTTGAACGGGGTATTCAGTATCCCCCGCGAGGTTTCGTTTGAAAACTACCCGCAAGCATGGACTCGGGGCGGGGTAAGCCGCTACTTGCTCAACAGCTTCATAATTACCATTCCCGCCCTGATTGGGGCCATTTTTCTCTCATCACTGTCGGCATTTGCCCTGGCCCGGTACAGATTTCGCGGCAACAGGTTAATATATTTTATGTACGTCGGCGGCACCATGCTCCCCTTCCAAATTTTGTTGCTGCCGGTATTTTTGCTCTCCAACGGTTTGGGCATTTATAACACCTACTGGAGCGTAATCATGATCCATATCGCCTTTCAGCTTGGCTTCTGCACCTTTGTACTGCGCAACTTTATGCGCACCCTGCCCGGCGATATTATGGACGCCGCCCGCATTGACGGCGCCAGCGAGTGGGGTATTTACTGGAAAATTGTCATGCCGCTGACCGTGCCGGCCATTGCGGCCATCGCTACTCTGGAATTTACCTGGATTTTTAACGACTACCTGTGGGCCATTATCCTGTTGCAAGACGACTCGCTTAAACCGGTAACCGCCGGGCTATCAACCCTGCAAGGCCAATTTATCACCAACTGGCCGTTGATTGTAGCCGGGGCCCTCATTGCCACCGTTCCAACCCTGCTGGTGTTCCTGTTCCTGCAACGCTACTTTATTGGCGGATTGACTTTGGGATCGGGTAAATGAACCATTCATTCACTCAAAACATCAAAGATTGGGAAAACCCGCAAATTATTGGCGCCAACAAACTTCCCGCCCATGCCCCGCTCATCCCATTCCCGGATGAAAAAACGGCGCTCTCGCTGGATCGCGACCAATCGCCCTGGTTTCGGCTGCTCAACGGCGACTGGCAATTTCAACTGATCGATAAACCGGAAGCCGCGCCGGATAATTTTTTCTTGCCGGAGTTCGACTCCGCTCAGTGGGAACCCCTGCCCGTACCCGGCAACTGGATGATGCGCGGCCACGACAAACCCATTTACACCAACGTCAAAATGCCGTTTCAACCCAACCCGCCCTTTGTGCCGGAAGAAAACCCCACCGGCCTCTACCGCCACACCTTTACCCTTCCCGAAGATTGGGCAGAGCGCCAGATTTATATCAGTTTTGGCGGCGTGGAATCGGCCTTTTATTTGTGGGTAAACGGGCAGCCGGTGGGTTACAGCCAGGGTTCGCGCCTGCCCGCCGAATTCGATTTGACCGACTTTGTGCAGCCCGGTCAAAATACGCTGGCTGCCATGGTTATCCGCTGGAGCGACGGCAGCTACCTGGAAGACCAGGACCACTGGTGGATGGCCGGCATTTACCGCGACGTCTACCTGACCGCCGAACCTAAAACCCACATTTGGGATGTATTTGCCCGCACAGAACCGGACGCCGACTTTCGGGATGCCAGGCTGCGTGTTCGGGCTACCATCAACCCGCTCAATTTTCGACAGCCGGATGACTATCTCCGCGAAATCCGTTTTTCCGAATTTGCCGGGTACTCGGTAGAAATTCAACTGTTCGATGCGGAAGGCGACACTGTGTTTGAGGCGGCGCCCTCACGGCCTGTCCTCATTTCAGATTGGGCCATGACCGAGGTGCGCTTTACCCAACCCATCACCAACCCCCGCAAATGGAGCGCCGAAACACCTTATTTGTATACCTTGCTCGTCACCCTTAAAACGGACGGCGGGCAAACTGTCGAGGTCAAAAGCTGCCGCGTCGGCTTTAGGCACGTGGCAGTGCAGGGCCGCGAACTGCTCATCAACGGGCAGCCGGCGCTGATAAAAGGCGTTAACCGCCACGACCACCACGACACCCGGGGCAAAGCCGTTACCGTAGAATCGATGATTGCGGACATCAAATTGATGAAGCAATTTAACTTTAACGCCGTGCGCACCGCCCACTACCCCAACGACACAATTTTTTACGACCTGTGCGATGCGTACGGCCTGTACGTTATCGACGAGGCAAATGTTGAGTGCCATGCCATGTACAACCGGTTGCCCAACGACCCGCTGTGGGCCACTGCCATTGTTGAACGCGGGCGGCGCATGGTTGAACGGGACAAAAATCACCCCAGTATCATTATCTGGTCGCTGGGCAACGAAAGCGGCTACGGCCCGGCTCACGACGCTATGGCCGGCTGGATACGGGGCTGCGACCCCACCCGCCCCGTTCATTACGAAGGCGCCGTCTCGCAGTGGACCATGGTGGTTACCGATGAGGAGGCCGACGTTACCCAAAAGCCCTCCGGCGCTGACGAGGAAAAATACCGCAGGTTGGGCTGGGAAGCGGGCAAACTGGCCACCGATATTGTGCCGCCCATGTATCCCACGGTTGACCACATTATTCGGTACGCGCAGGACCCCAAAAACAGCCGCCCCCTGATTATGTGCGAATACGCCCACTCGATGGGCAACGGCACCGGCAATCTCAAAGAGTATTGGGACGCCATCGAAAATCATCATGGCTTGCAGGGCGGCTTCATTTGGGATTGGGTCGATCAGGGCCTCCGCAAAGTGGATGAAAATGGCGTTGCCTACTGGGCCTACGGCGGCGATTTTGGCGACGCCGTCAACGACATGGATTTTTGCATCAACGGCCTCATCTGGCCCGATCGCACCCCCCACCCGGCCATGTTCGAACACAAAAAAGTGGCGCAGCCGGTGGCCATTGATGCAATTGATTTGGCCGCCGGCCAATTTAAAATCACCAACAAAAACTACTTCACGGATTTGAGCAATCTGCAAGCCACGTGGGTTTTGGCCGTTGACGGCGAAGCCCTGCTGCACGGCAAACTGTCGCTGCCGGAAATAGCGCCGCAGGCCAGCGCACAGGTATCCGTTCCCCTTGATCTGCCCCCAGCCAAAGCCGGCGCGGAATATTTCCTGACCCTCAGCCTGGCCTTAATCGAGGATGCGCCCTGGGCCAAGGCCGGCCATGTGGTGGCCTGGGAGCAGTTTAAGCCGCCCCTCAATCTGCCCGCCCCCAACCCAATTTCTTCGGACAGCCTGCCGGCCCTCACCCTGACCGAAAGCGACTCAGAGTTTGCCATTTCCGGCGATGCCTTCAGCCTGATTTTTAACCGGCAGCTCGGCCGGATTTCAGAGTTTACCTATCGGGATACCGCCATTTTGCGCAGCGGGCCGGCGGCCAATCTGTGGCGCGCCCCCACCGACAATGATGGCTTTAAGTTCAACATCACCCAACCCCGCAAATGGCTCTACCAATGGCTGGAAGCCGGGCTGAACCAGATTGAACCGGTTGCAACAACGGTTACCGCACAACAGATTTCTGCAGCGGTAATACACATCTCTGCCCAAACCGTATTTCAAGCCAAAGGCAAATCTGCCGGCGTAACCCATCACGCCGAATACACCGTTTTTGGCAGTGGTGACGTGGTTGTTGCCAACAGCATCAACACTCAACTGGCCGCCAATTCCCTGCCGCGGGTGGGGCTGCAAATGCAGTTGCCCGCCGGCTTTGAACAATTTACCTGGTACGGGCGCGGCCCTCACGAAAATTATATTGACCGCAACGCCGGCGCGCCGGTTGGGTTGTATCACAGCACCGTAGACGAACAGTACGTGCCCTACATTATGCCGCAGGAAAACGGCAACAAAACCGGCGTGCGCTGGCTGACCGTAACAAACGATGCCGGCCTGGGGCTGCTGGCGGTTGGATACCCGACCATGGAAGCCAGTGTCAGCCACTTTTCTGCCGATGATCTGTTTAAATGTTACCACACCAACGAGTTGACCCGGCTGGGCGAAACCATTCTAAATCTGGATTATCGCCAGGCCGGATTGGGCGGGGCAAGCTGCGGGCCGGGCACGCTGGAGAAGTATATGGTTCCGCCGGGAACGGTTCAATTTACCGTGCGGCTGCGGCCATTTGTTGCCAAAGAGGAAAATCCGGCAGCGTTAGCCAAACAGACATTTGCGCCGGTCAGATAAATTACCAACCAAACTTTTAGAGAATAATTTTAATGAAAACACCCACTCAACATTACGATGCCTACATTTTTGATCTGGACGGCACCGTCTATTTGGGCGACAGCCTGCTGCCCACCGCCGGCGAAACCATTGCCAAAATGCGGGAGATGGGCAAACGCACTGTTTTTCTATCCAACAATCCCACCCACTTTCGGGCCGGCCAGGCCGCCAGGTTGACCAAACTGGGCCTGCCCACCCCCGCCGAAGACGTAATCAACTCATCGGTAGTAATGGTCAATTTTTTGCAGCGCAACTTTCCCGGTGCCCGATTGTTTGTGATGGGCGAAGCCCCGCTAAAAACAGAACTGTTGGCAGCGGGTTTTGAATTGACCAAAGATGCAGCCAAAATAGACGTAGTGATTGCCAGCTTTGACCGTACCTTTGTGTACAAAAAGCTGCAAATTGCCTTTGATGCCATCCGGGCCGGGGCGCGATTTTTTGCCACCAACGGCGATCGCTACTGCCCGGTCCCGGGCGGCGGCCAGCCCGATGCGGCCGCCATTATTGCCGCCGTGGAAGCCTGCACCAACACCAAAATCGAGGCCATTGTGGGCAAACCCAGCCACCATATGGCCGGCGCCATTCTCAACCTGCTCAACCTGCCCCCGGAACGCTGCCTGATAACTGGCGACCGCCTGGAAACAGATGTATTGATGGGGCTGGATGCCGGCATGTCTGCCGCGCTGACCCTGACCGGGGCCACTACAGAAGAAATGCTGGCAGAGTCTGAGGTTGAGCCAACCTACGTTATCCGTCAACTGGCTGATTTATTGCCCAATTAACGGTGAAATACGCGCAATGCTGTTTGTACTGTAAATTTACGTAATGCGCCAAAATTTTTTGGCTCTACAGGATTTCGCAGGATCAAAGTAAAGAATTTGCCACGAATTGCA
>CAYWSS010000193.1:0-9032 GCA_964460505.1 uncultured Caldilineaceae bacterium
AGATTTTAAATATCCGCGCTTGTCCGTTTTTGTCTGCGTCCTTAATAAAATGTGTCCAAATTTCGGCATCGTTTCATTCGGCCAAAAATAGCGTAAAAGATCGGTTTACACTTTTGGCTATCCAAAATTCTCATATTCTGCAAATTTTGCTCTTTCGTGGGGGCAATTCAGAGCAGAATTATCGGAATGATAGAATTTGAACTCTTTTTCCAGGGGTGTTTCACTTGAAGTGTAAACCGATTATGTGGCTACATTGAAACAAGGCCAATTTTTTATTCGTGCTATTCGCCCATTGGCGTTATTCGCAATTATTTTGTCTCAACTGTGTAAGTCCTAATTAAAAAACTTGTGCGAACGTTTTGCTTGTGCCAAAATACGGGGGCAACTCCGATGAAAGTCATTCAATGAGGTTATTTGGCACCGTTGGAAATATCCGCCAATAAACAACACGCGCACCTAACTGAACATCGGCCGGCATTGCTGGTGGCGGCCCTCTTTTTTTTACTGGCTGCCATCTACAGCATCATCACCCCAATCTTCGAATCCCCCGATGAACTTTGGCACTATCCGTTTGTGTGGCATATGGCAAACACCGGAACGCTGCCGGTGCAAGACCCGGCCAATCCCCAATTGTGGCATCAGGAAGGCAGTCAACCGCCCCTCTACTACGCCCTGGCTGCGCTGCTAACCTTCCCCTTTCCCGGCAATAACCTGCCCGAACTGATTTATCCCAACCCGCACGCCGACATCGGTCTGGTCAGTGCCGACGGCAACGCCAACATTGTCGTTCACACCGAACGTGAAGCGTGGCCGTGGCGCGGGGCGGTGTTAGCCATTCATCTGGCCCGGCTTTTTTCTGTGATGCTGGGTACGGCCACTGTAATTACCGTGTACGCCATCAGCCTGGCTCTGTGGCCCACAAACCACACCTTTGCCCTGACGGCGATGGTTTTTGTGGCGTTCAATCCGATGTTTCTTTTTATATCCGGCGCGGTCAACAACGATAATCTGGTCATTTTGCTGGCCTCGCTGGTCTTGTGGCAATTGGTAACGCTGGTAGCTGCCTATGCCCGCCGTTCCACCGACCCACCCCTCCGGCACGCCGTCAGCCTTGGCCTGTTGGCCGGCCTGGCTGCGTTGACCAAAGTCAGCGGGTTGGGGCTGGTGGGGCTGACCGGATTGACCCTGCTGGTGTGGGGCATTCGCCGGCGCTCGTGGCGAGTGACGCTGCTATACAATGCGCTGGTTGGCATCATTGCCGCCGCAGTAGCGGGCTGGTGGTACTGGCGCAACGTGACCCTGTACGGCGATTGGAGCGGCACCGAAAATATGATTGCGATGATGGGAGCCCGCCCGATAGCACCGACCTGGCCACAACTTGCGTCAGAAATTCCGGGGCTGTTTCGCTCTTTTTGGGGCCTGTTTGGCTACTTTTCCGTGCCGATGCCCGACCTCATTTACTGGCTGCTCAATCTGCTGCTGGTGATTGGCGCGGTGGGGTGGCTTCTCATTCTTTTGCAGAAAACGCGGGGCGAAAAAATTCCGCCGGGGCTGTGGCAGACGTGGCCCATTTTGCTGGGCTGGATTGCCATTATGCTGGTTGGTTTTGTACAGTGGACTATACGAACCCCCGCCACGCAGGGACGGCTGATCTTCCCCACGCTGGCGGCGGTAGCTCCACTGTGGGCGACCGGCTGGCTGACTCTATTCCCACGGGGGCAATGGTTATTACCCGGCATCCCGCTGTTTTTGCTGGCCTGCGCCGTGCCGTGGACGGTGATAGCGCCCGCCTACGCCCGCCCTGCCCCCATCGTCCAACCTCCGCCATCAACCCAACCGCTGGATGCCACCTTTGGCAATGTTGCCACCCTCACCGGCTACCACCTGCCCCAAGCAACCATCCACCCCGGCAATTCACTCCCCATCACCCTCTACTGGCGCGGCGAGCAGCCCACCCCAATTGACTACTCTGTGTTTCTGCATCTGGTGGATGAATATGGGCTGATTGTGGCCCAGCGCGACGTTTATCACGGACCGGGCGTTTATCCTACCAGCCAATGGGCCACCGGCACCCAATTTGGCGACACCTACGCGCTGCGGCTACCCACCACCAGCAGCGCTCCAACAATGGCGCATTTAACCGTGGGCCTGTACAACCACTCCACCGGTGAACGATTACCCGTGGCCGGCGGTGACAACCTCAGCTTTGGCCAGATTCAAATTGAGGCCAATTCCGGTCAACACCCCAACCCACAGCAGTTACACTTTGCCGGCGGCATCACCCTGGCCGGTTACGCGCTGGACCTGCGGCGGCAGCTTTCGCCGGGGGATACCGTCACCCTGACCCTGTACTGGCAGGCGCAGGATAAACCCTCGCAAAATTACAAAGTATTTGCCCACATCGTGGGCGACAATGAGATTCGCGCCGGCCAGCACGACAGCAACCCGCAATCCGGCGCGGCTCCGACCGCAAGCTGGACACCCGACCAAATTATTATCGACGAGCACCCCATTACCATTGCCCCGGATGCCCCGCCCGGAGCCTACAAAATCATTGTTGGCCTGTACGATGAAGAGACCGGCCGGCGCCTTTCATTGATAAAAGACGGTGAGGCCTGGGTGCAGGCCGATTCGGTCACGCTGGGAGGAGTGAGAGTTGTTGGGCAGTAATACACTGGGCAGTTCCAAAAAAATAATGCTCCCAAATGCGTGATACATGAGAACTCCTGACGTAAATCCGTCACGCATTACGCATTACGTTGGCGTAGAGATTTGGAAGAATTTCACCTGTCCAGACCAACAGGTACCGGGAAATTCCGGAACTCCCTAAATCAATCAAAAGCTTTTCTACAAACAAATCACAAAGGAGCGAACATAATGAATATCCGAAGTTTTGAAATTCCCACGATTATGAAACATAGTTTGGGTGCAATCAAAACGCTGGCTGATGAGGCCAAAGCGTTGGGGGTAAAACGCCCCCTGATTGTGACTGACCCCGGCATTGTTAAAGCCGGGCTGCTCAAGCGGGCAACGGCCCCCCTGAAATCCGCCGGACTGAATTACGTAGTTTTTGATAGCGTGGCTCCCAATCCGCCCATTGCCTTGATTGATGCCGGGGCGGATATGTACCGCAGCGAGCGGTGTGACGGCTTAATTGGGCTGGGTGGTGGCAGTGCGATGGACACGGCCAAATCCATCGGCGTGGTGGCCGGCAACGGTGGCTCCATTCTGGATTACGAATGGGCCGACCCGCAGCCCATCAAACAACGCATCCCACCGACTATTTGCGTGCCCACCACCGCCGGCACCGGCAGCGAGGTAACTCTGTGGGCCGTAATTACCGACCCGGAGCGGGGTATTAAATTTAACGCGGGCGGGACGCCGCTGATTGGGGCCTGGGTAGCGCTCATTGATCCGGAACTGACTTTTGGCTTGCCGCCGGCTGTTACGGCCGGCACCGGCATGGATGCCCTGGCCCACGCCATTGAATGTTACACCTGCGCCTACGCCCAACCCCTGCCCAATTCAACGGCGCTGCTGGCAATGGAGTATGTGGGCCAATATTTGCGGGTGGCTTTTGCGCAGGGGCAAAACAGCAAAGCCCGAACCAAGATGAGCATGGCGGCCATGCTCGGCGGGCTGTCTTACGGCACCGAAAGCGCGGGGGCGGCCCACGCCATGAGCCAATCGGCCGGCGGGGTGCATAACGTGCCGCACGGCAGGCTTACCGCCCGGCTGCTCGGCCCGGTCATGGAGTACAATTATCTGGGTGAGCCGCAAAAATTTGCCCGCATCGCACAGGCGCTGGGTGAAGATATTCGCGGTCTCAGCGTGTGGCAGGCCGCAGAAAAAGCGGTTGAGGCTGTAATGCGATTAACCGAAGATGTTGAAATTCCATCGTTGCCGGCGTTGGGGTTTAAAGAAGATGAAATTCCGATGCTGGCCGGGATTGCGTTCAAAGATCCGCAGACCATCGGCAATCCGCGTGATTTAAGCGTTAAAAGCTACGAGCAGATTTACCGGCGCGCGTTTGAATTGGGGAAATAGGCTGAGTTAGCCACGGTCAATTGAATTTGCCGTCTTTACAAGCCAACTAAGGGCATCGTTTCATTCGGCCAAAATGAAGCAAAAGACAGGTTTACAATTTTCGCCATCAAAATCCTTCCATTCTGCTAATCTTGCTCTTGTTTCCGGCCAGTTCAGAGCAGGACCTGCGGCGGAATGAAAGGATTATCTCTCATTTTTTGGCCTAAAGTGTAAACCTATTATTTGGACACATTGAAGCGATGCCCAACTAAGCTATGAACGTCAAGTACTGCGTATTTCGTATTGCGTAAACTGTAACGCGAAAAAATAATACAAAATACGCAGTACGGATGTTATTTAGTACTAAGTCAAGTTGATTTTGACGGGTAGTTAAGCCCCTTGTGGGCGTTGTTACAGCAGTAAAAAGGGCACAAGGCCCAAATGCTATACCTGTCAATTAGAACTTGACTTAGAATTCAGGAAAAAACTTTTCTGGACATCTATATTAATTGGCGTCCTGTTCCTTATCTTCCTCAACCAGCCGGATGGTCGTGGTTAATTTGGGGTGCTTTCCCTGAACCCCCGCGTAAAATTTGCGGATGCGATCCATATCGGCCTTTACATCGCCGGTTGGCACAAAACTGAGGCCCACGCCCCCCTCTTTGCGCGCAAAATCCAGATAGGCGCACGCAATGGGAACCCTGGCCGACTTGGCAATCCAGTAAAAGCCGGATTTCCAGTGGTCTCGCTTCTTCCGGGTTCCCGAAGGCGGCACGGCCAAAACCAGCCGTTCTGATTTTTTAAACATCCTCATAATTTGAAGAACAACGCCACTTGGCCGGCTGCGGTCAGTCTCTATCCCCCCCAGAGCGCGCATCAATCCCCCAAATGGTTTTTTAAAGAGTGAGTTTTTGCCCATCCAGGAAACCGGCACGCGAAAAATAGCGGCAGTGGCCATCATAAACGGGAAGTCCCAGTTACTGGTATGCGGCGCGGCAATCAGCACATATTTTTTTGTGTCGGGCAGTTGTCCGTTTACTGTCCAACCAAATATCCACATCCACACCTTTCCCACCCAATAGGGGAACAAAAATGCCGGCGGTTCTTTGACATTATTTTTGGAATCTTTCATTTGTTGCAGACCATCAATTTCTAATATTTTTTTCACAAAACACACGGCATTGTAGCACTAATTGACCGGATAACCAACTGTTGCAAACAGAATCCGGGCAACCGGTGGCGGAGAAATGCCCACCACAACCAAAGTAAGCGTTCAGCCCCTCCCCCTGGCAAGGGGCTGAACAAGTACTCCATCAGAACGGGATCATCATCCCCTGGATTTGTGCAAAAAAAAGTATTCGTCAGGGTTGTTAGCTTGAATTAGCACTGGACATTTGCATCGTTTGGTGATAGATTAGTGAAGGAAAATTCTATCTGGGTACAGCGCAGATACGGGACAGCTATCCCAAGTCGTCTCTATTCAGGTTGGCCAAAAAACCTGCACCGGATTGTACAAATTTGAAATAAAAATTTGTACAATTTGTGTAACCGGTGCAAAAAATAAATCAACCTGAACAGTCGCCTCAATTCTTAGCCTCTGGAAAAAACCAAAATGCAAACGACAGCTATTCATGATTTCCTCAACGAGTTGAAAAAACAGGTAGCCGGTGACCTTCGCACCGACAGCTACAGTTTAGCGCAATACAGCACCGATGCCAGCATTTATCAGGTTAAGCCGCACGGGGTGCTTATTCCCAAAGTCATCGAAGATGTCCACGCCGCAGTGGAAGCGGCGGCAAAATATAAGGTTCCCCTGCTGCCCAGAGCGGCCGGCAGCAGTTTGGCCGGACAGGCGGTTAATGAGGCCCTGGTAATAGACACCACCCGCCACCTGGATCAGGTGCTGGAGGTAAATACCGGGGAGCAGTGGGTGCGGGTGCAGCCGGGCATTGTGCTGGACGAACTCAACCTGTATCTTAAGCAGTTTGGCCTGCAATTTGGGCCGGACCCGGCCAGCAGCAACCGGGCGGCGATGGGCGGCATTGTATCCAACAACTCCACCGGCAGCCACTCGATTATGTATGGCATGACCGCCGACCACGTTCTGGAAACCGGCGTTATTTTAAGCGACGGCACCCGCGCCAGCTTTGGCCCGCTGGATAACAGTCAACTGGCGCAGCGGCTGGCGCAAAATGGGCTGGAAGGTAAAATTTACCGCTGCATCCGGGACATTGCCCACAATCAGGCCGGCATCATCCGGGCCGGAACACCCCGCCATTGGCGGCGCTGCGGGGGGTATAACCTGGATCGGTTTATTGATGGCGGTGTTTCATTTAAGTACAAGGAAGACCCGCGTTTTAACCTGGCCCGGTTAATGTGCGGCGCAGAAGGCACGTTGGGGATCATCACCGATATCAAGCTTAATCTGGTACCGCAACCGGCCCGGACAGCGCTGGCCATTGTTCACTTTGAAAGCTTGCACGAGGCGCTGTCCGCAACCCCGACAATTTTACAGGTAGGCCCCTCTGCCGTAGAGCTGCTCGACAACCTGGGATTGACTATGTGCCGGGAGGTGCCGGAATACGCCCGGCTGATGACCTATTTCATCGAAGGCGCGCCAAATTGTGTTCTGATCACTGAATTTTATGGCGAAACAGAAGCCGAACTGAAATCAAAAATCGAGCGGCTGCGCGCGCATCTTAAAAATGAACAGATTGGCTTCACAACCATTGTGCCGGCAATGTCGACCGAGGTGCAAACCAAGGTCTGGACCGTACGCAAGGTTGGCCTGGGCTTGCTGATGAGCATCAAAGGTGATCACAAACCCATCCCCTTTATTGAAGACGCCGCCGTACCGGTAGAGCACCTGTCCGACTACGTGATCAGCATCGAGCAGTTTTGCAACGATTTGGGTACCGAGGTGGCCTACTACGCCCACGCCAGCGGCGGCTGCATTCATATTCGCCCGCTCATTAACACCAAAGTTGCCACCGAGGTGGACAAGCTGCCCAAAATCACCGAGTTCTCGGTAGAATTGCTGGGGCAATACGGCGGCTCATTTTCCAGCGAACACGGCGATGGGCGGGCCAGAAGCTGGCTCAATGAGAAGTTTTTTGGAAAAGAGCTGTACGGTCTCTACCAGGATGTGAAACATGTCTTTGATCCTGACAATATTTTTAACCCCGGCAACATTGTTGAAGGCGGCCCAATGACGGAAAACCTGCGTTTTGGGGCAGATTACCGGGTGTTGCCCGTGCAGGAACAGCTTGATTTTAGCAACGACCTGGGCTTTTACCGGGCCGTAGAAATGTGCAATGGGGCCGGCATTTGCCGCAAAAAAACCACCGGCACCATGTGTCCCAGTTTTATGGTGACCCGCGAAGAGGAACAGAGCACGCGCGGCAGAGCCAACTCGCTGCGGGCGGCGCTTTCCGGGGCATTGCCGCCGGAAGAGTTTACCGGCAAGCGGATGTACGAAGTTATGGATTTATGCGTAGAGTGCAAAGCCTGCAAAGCAGAATGTCCATCCTCCGTAGATATGGCTAAAATTAAAACCGAGTTTCTGGCCCAATATTACGACAAAAACGGCGTTCCTTTCCGTTCCAGAATATTTGCCGACATCGCATTCTGGAGCCATTTGAGCAGCGGCCTGACTGCCCCCCCGGCAAACTGGGTTTTGGGGAATCCGCTGGTCCGGTGGGGCATGGAAAAATTTATGGGCATCAGCCACCAGCGGCAATTGCCGCCATTTGCGGGCGAGCCATTTACCCGCTGGTTTGCCCGCCGCACGCCGCCTGTCCAAAAGGGCAGCAAAAAAGTGGTATTGTTTAACGATACCTTCAACACCTTTAATTATCCACATGTCTCTATTGCCGCTACCGAAGTTTTAGAAGCCGCCGGCTTCAAGGTAATTTTGCCCGGCCACAAATGCTGTGGCCGCCCTATGATATCCAAAGGGCTGGTCAAGCAGGCCCGGCGAGCCGCGCAGGACACCATCAACCGGCTTTTCCCCCTGGCCGGGCAAGGGCTGCCTGTTGTTGGCCTGGAGCCTGGCTGCTTGCTCACCATTCGCGACGAATATTTTTATCTGCTGCCTCACGACAAGGAGCGGGTAAAGCTGGTTGCAGACCACTGTTTTACATTTGAGGAGTTTTTTGCCAAGCTGGCCAACGAAGGGGAGCTTTCGCTTGAGTTTGACGAAACGCCGCAGCAGGTACTCCTGCACGGTCACTGCCACCAAAAATCGTTGGTGGGCACAGAACCCAGCAAACAAATCCTGTCTCTTCCGGCCAACTTTTCCGTGGAAGAGGTAGACTCGGGCTGCTGCGGCATGGCCGGTTCTTTTGGCTACGAAGCGGAGCATTATGATATTTCTATGGCCATGGCCGAGCGGCGATTATTGCCGGCTGTACGCAAACAAGAGGATGGCACCATCATTGCCGCAGCCGGGGTTAGCTGCCGGCAGCAAATAAAACACGGCACGGGGAAACAGGCCCAACATCCCGCCGAAATTTTGAGGGCGGCTATGAAATAAAATAGCCGTTCTGTAGTAAAGTCTCACTTCAGTGCTACAATAAGGCCTTCTTTTCTTTTAGGTTTTTTGACCTAACAACTGACAGGTGGTATAGTCGGTGCAAATATTAAATATTAAGGAATTAAGAACTAAGGAGATGCAGTCCCATCTATGAATCAATATGAGATGCTCCGTAACGTTAGCCGTACTTTTGCCTTATCAATTGAACAATTACCCAATATTCTGCGTGATGCAATCACCATATCCTATTTGCTTTTGCGTATATCCGATTGCTTAGAAGATAATGAACCGATAGAAGCCGAACGCAAAGCCGAATTGCTCCGCCTCTGGGTGAGGGTATTGGATGGGGCGGTACCGGCTGAAAATCTAACTCGCAGTATTGCCGATCTTGATGATAGCGATCTCGAGGTATATGTAGCTCAAAACGCCAGTACAGTAATCACACATCTCAAACACCTACCCCCATACCTGG
>CAYWSS010000194.1:0-9026 GCA_964460505.1 uncultured Caldilineaceae bacterium
CCCCGTAACCGGAATAAATCTGCGGCCCTGTACCATTATTGCGCAATGGTTATCGATGACACCAGCACATCAAGCCGGGTCAGGTCCGGCTCAAATTGGTTTGATTCCAGCCCGTTGATGGCATTGATGACCGACTGCCGGTAGGCTTCGCCATTGTTGTGTACCTGGTCCAATTCTTCCTGCGGAATCGTATTAAAATCGCTGGGGAAGGTGTCGATCACCACCGGATAACTGAACGAAACCAGATATTTGCCGTCGCTGGTTATGCCTTGCACCAGGTACTGAAAATCGTTGGCCATAGCCGGGCCAACATCTTGCCGGAAGCGACCAATGTAACGCATAGCGATACCGGTGGTAAAGTCCAGATATTTCACCTGGGCAGCTAAACTGCCGCCCTGCGGCAAAAACGGCAGCGAGGTCGGTGGAGTAGCCGGCTGCTCTGCCAGCAGGGTACGGATTTGATCGGCTGAATTGGAGATGTTACTGTTGCCGGCCGCGTTCCATTGCGCTTCCCATTCTTCGATGGGAATAATGTACAAACGTTGCTCGCCATCAAATTTATATACCAGGTGATCGGGCGCGCCTGTGGGGCCGGGCGGGCAGCAGGTGTTGTAGGGCGAGGCCGGAACGGCTTTGCCTTCCACGGTGGATGCCGGCCCCTGCGCATCGAACGTAACTTTATCGGGGGTGAGTTCGCTTTGATAGGCGCCGGGGTAGCTGCCCAGATATTGCTCGTCAACCACCACCAGTTCCTCGCCCTGCGCGGCGTAGCGGCGAATGTATTGCTCGGTGGGCGCTTCGGCCATAGCTACCCCGGCGGCGCGATCCAGCAGATTAACTTCAACCTGGCCCCCCACAAGCTGGTGATCGATAATTTTTATCCGGTCCCCCACCGTGGTGATAGCCATATTCACCGGCTGCCCCTCCACATCGGACACCACCGCCAAATCGTAAAACGTGCCGCTGCCACCGGGATCGACCCGCAAAAATACGGCGCTCGATTGGCGCGCGTTGATTGGGCCGTACGGAATGGAGCGGTTATCAAATACAATCACGGTTTGGGTGGTCGAACCGGGCGCGGCCGCTTCGCGGTACTCGCCGTTGGCCAGCGGCGCGGTCCCATCCTGGGTCCAGCCCGATTTATAGGTCATATTTTCTAACGTTTCGGGCGACAGGTTGGCCGGCAAAATCACCGTGCCCAGCAATTCCTCGCCGCTTTGCACCAGTTGGTTGTCTTGCAACGCATAGCGGCGCACCACCCCCTGCGACGGGCAGCAGGGGTGATCTTCGGGGCCGTGAGCGACCATGTCCACCACCACTTCGTTATTTTCTATAACAACGCTGTTGACCTTGACCCGGTTGCCCAAATTAGCCGTAGCCACATTGGCCGCCGTGCCGTTTTGGTCAACCACCACGGCCAGATCGTACAGGGTGCCGGTGCCGCTGAGCATAATTTCCAGCACCACGGCGGCGGCGTCCTGCCCGTTCAATTGGCCGTACACCGTAAATTGCGGCTCGGGCCGCACACTGGTGGCAAAACCGGCGCCGGGTGGCCCCGGCTCGCTGTAAAAGCCGTTTTTCAATTTGGCCGCGCCGCTCGCTGTCCATTCGGTGTTGTATTCCAGGCTGCCCAACGATTCCGGGGCAAGCGGGCCGGCCGGCGCCTGCGGGCTAAAAATCATGTTGCCGCCATCCATCATCAGGTTGAGAAACAGTTTACCGCCCTCCTGCACAGCGCTCACCACTTCGCCCAGCCGGGCCACGTACGTGTCAGACAACGACTCCGGCGGGCACATGGCCATGGTCATAGGGCCGGCGGCCAGAGTCAGGCTGCTGCCCTCCAGCGCGTAATTTCCGCTGACCATGTTGCAGTCGGCCTGGGCGTTAAAGGTGCCGTCGGGGTTTAGGGTGAGGGTGTAATTTTTCGGATTATGCACGGTGATATCGTTGATTCCGGCGGTGTCCTGAAATTCTTCCCACTGCCAGGTGGTGCCGATGATGCTATCCTGCGTCTGCGCATCCGGGCCGGTGTCTGGGTCGCCGTCTGATGGAACGCAGATTTGCCAGCCGGGCCGGATGGCGTTGGCATCGGCAATGTCTGTAAACGCGTCATCTCCGATGGCGTTGGCGGCAGCCACCAGGGCCTGATAGGCTCGTGAGTTGCCGTAATATTTCCCGGCAATTTTAGCCAGGGTGTCGCCGGCCTGCACCGTGTATTCAAATTCACATTCGGGGGCTTCCTGCGCCACAACCGCCGTTGGGGCCACCAGCATGAGCAAAATCAACAGGGTAATGGTTATTTTTTTCATTGGATTTCCTCAATTCAAACGAGATTGATTAACCGGTTACGCATTACGTAAAGGCTTTTCAGGCAGTACGCCGGCACAAGTTCTGTGAACCCGTCAGAATCGCGCTCGGGCCGGTCTCCTGACCGCGCCCGCTCAGGTGGCTTGGTCGGAGACCGGCCACAGCACCGGGTTTACTGAACCGGCACATACGCAATACACGCCTGGTGCATGCTGAAAATCATCCACTTGCAACCCATTCCTCTAACGTCCGCCGGTGTTTGGATTCCAGCTTGGTCAGCTTTCGCTGCGATTTCATAAATTGGTTGGCCTCTTCAAAACTCATGCCCTGCTCGCGCATAAAATAGCCGGCCAACAGTGTCGCCGAGCGGCCACGCCCTTTGGCGCAATGGATCAACACCACGCGCCCGTCATCAACCTGCGCTTTTATCCAGTCAACCCCTTGCGTAATAACGGGGGCTTTTGGCACGGTCACATCCGGCACCTTGAGTTGAATGTGGCTGATACCGCGCGCATCGTAAAAGTCGGTTTCGTCAGCCCGCTCGGCCCGAATGTTAAGCACCGCCGTGATGCCAAAGTCAACAATGGTCTGGTAATCGCGCCGGTAAGTGGGCGCGCCGCCCAGCCACAATTCCGGTGTAATTTTAGAAAACCAGACATGCCCCATCACTCTTTCATAGGTAAAACGAATGACGGGGTAAAATTTATCAAAAACCCGGTGAAACAGGCTCAGTTTTTTGGGTTCAACTTCGGGGGGTGACAATAGGTACTTCTCCCTTTAATATTCAGGGGTCAGGGGCCGGGAGGTAGGAAGAGCGTTTTTTCCTAACTCCCGGCCCCTGACTCCTGACTCCTGTTTTATTAACTGCGACCATGGTTTTTTACGGTCTTCCGCAGAATAAACTTTACAATTTCGCCCACAAACAGGAAGGTGAAAGCGGCGGTCAAACAAATGCTCCACTGCTGCAGGTTGAGACTTTGGGTATCAAAGATTCGCTGGAACAGGCGGGTTTCGGTCACAAATGCCAGGGCTAAAATTACCCAGCCAAATGAATAGAGCAACCTGGGATTAGACAACGTTTCTATGCGAAAAACGGTATCTTTTAAATAGCGCAGGTTGAGCGAAAATGGAATGTGGACAATAGAAAAGATGACCATTGCCATAGATTGGGCCACCACAGTTGAGCCGGAAGTGAGGTAAGCCCACTGGTACGATACTACCGCCAACAGGGCCGTAATCACCCCAATGATAATCAACCGGATAGCCAGCGGGGTACTGATAATCCGCTCATCGGCCGGGCGGGGTTTTTGTTTCATCAGGCCGGGAGTGGCGCTGTCAAAGCCAAGCGCAGCGCCGATGGGAGCCTGAATTAAAAAGTTGACAAACAGAATTTGCAGCGGGTTAAACAGCGTCAGCGTCACCCCAAAAGCGGATGCGCCCAAAAAGGCCAGAATGAAGGCAAATAGCCCGGCCATCTGAAAACGAATATACTTGAGCAGGTTGTTGTAAATTACCCGCCCCTGCTCCACGGAGTCGACGATGGTGGCAAAGTTGTCGTCAGTTAAAATCATGGTGGCGGCTTCTTTGGAAACATCGGTGCCGGTAATGCCCATGGCCACGCCGATATCGGCTGTTTTCAGGGCCGGGGCATCATTTACGCCGTCGCCGGTCATGGCCACAATGTTGTTTTGGTTTTGCAGTATCTTGACCAGCCGCACCTTGTCTTCCGGGGCTACCCGGGCAATGACCCCAATTTCGCCAACCTGCCGGGCGGCGTCATCATCCGACATTTTTTTGAACTCTGCCCCGGTAATGGCCCGGCCCACAATGCCCAAATCTTTGGCAATAGCGGCTGCCGTTACCACGTGGTCGCCGGTAATCATCCGCACCCGAATTCCGGCATCCTTACATTCGGCGATGGCGTCTCGTGCCTCCGGCCGGGGCGGGTCAACAATGCCGGCTATGCCCAGCAGGGTCAACTCCTTGATTTCTTCCAGCAGGTTGGCCTCGGGATTAAATTTGGCGGGGTTAAAGTTACGCTCGGCTACTACCATCACCCGCATACCCTGTCGAGCCAGTCGCTCGTTTTGTTTCAGGGCCATTTCCCGCATTTCATCGGTCAGGCGAACCGTCTCCCCTTTTGGCCCCCGGATAAAGGTCGACCGGGCAATAAGCACATCCGGCGCGCCTTTTACGTAACCGCGCACCACCGGTTTGCCCCGGTCATCTTCCATATTGTGAAAGGTGGCCATCAGTTTGTAAGCCGAGTCGAAGGGAACTTCGGCAACACGCGGATACTCCTCGCGGGTGGCACGGACCATGATGCCGCCCTTTTGAGCCAGCACCACCAGCGCGCCCTCGGTGGGATCACCCACCAGTTCACCATCACTGATCACCGCATCGGCGCAGAGGGCCATTGGCAGCAGAATGGGGTCCAGGTTGGGTTCACCACTTCCGCCAACGTGCCGAATCTGGCCGGTGGTTTCGTATCCATTCCCGGTAATCTCAAATTTTCGACCCGCTATCACCAACTCTTTAGCAGTCATCTGGTTCAGGGTGAGCGTGCCGGTTTTATCTGAGCAGATGGCCGACGTGGAACCTAATGTTTCAACCGCCGGCAATTTTTTGATGATGGCGTGGCGGCGGGCCAGTTCCATGGTGCCCAGAGCCAGCACGGTGGTAACCACCACCGGCAAGCCGGTGGGAATAGCGGCCACGGCCAGGTAAATGCCCATCGTAAACAGTTCGCTGAAAGGCTGCCCCTGGCCCAGGCCAATCAGCATCATAATGACCAGGGCCACGCCTGCCATGCCGGCAATAATGATGGTCAGGCTGTCAACCTGTTTGGTGAGCGGCGCTTTTTCGTCCTCGGTGTCTTGCAGCATGCCGGCAATGTGGCCCACCTCGGTGCCCATACCGGTGGCGGTTACGAGCATTTCCCCTCGACCGCGGGTAACAGCAGAGTTCATATACCCCATGTTTATCCGGTCGCCCAACGGCGCATCGGCCTTATCAATGGGACCGGTATCTTTGAGCACCGGGGTGCTTTCGCCGGTCAGGGCGGCTTCTTCAATTTCCAGGGTAGCCGCCACCAGCAGCCGGCCATCGGCAGGCACCCGGTCGCCGGCTTCAACCAAAACCATATCGCCCGGCACAATATCTTCCGCCGAAATCTCGAGCGCCTCTCCATTGCGGCGAACCCGGGCTGTGGCTTTCATCATCTTGCTCAGGGCGGCTACGCTCTCTTCGGCTTTGTTTTCCTGATTCAAGCCCATAATTGCATTGAGCAGCGTGAGCACAAACAGGACAATCGCGGTTGAAACATCGCCAATACCCAAACTGGCGACTGCCGCCACACACAGGATGATTTGCATGTAATCTTTGTATTGGCGTAAAAATGCCTGCCACCACGGCTCTTTTTCCCCTTCGGACAACACATTGGGGCCGTGCTGCTGCAGGCGGTCAGCAGCTTCGGCGCTGCTTAATCCCTGGACAGGACTTACGTTGAGTTGCCCGGCGGCATCATCACCTGCCAGCATGTACCAGGCTGTTGAACTGGAAGTTTCTGTTGCCATGGATTTCTCTCCTTTTTATTAAGAGGTGGTTTTGGATAATCATCCGCAATTTACAATCAGGGAAAAAATTAATTTTGGTAAATACCACCGTAGCAATTCCAAATCCACAAAAGCCAAACCTGTCAGGTTTTTGCCATAATCCCGGCTAGTAACTGATTTTTCATTTGGGGATTTTCTAACATTAAGCGTTATTTGGAAACCTGACAGGTTTTTTCGCCAAATCCGGAATTACTGGATACCGCCGTATCCTAACACAGAAGCGTTTTCAACAAAAATGGGGCTGTAATAAAAAAATGCCCAATCTACAACAATTCCTCAATCTCCTCCAATTTGGAGCGCAGGTCGGCGCTGCGTTTTTCGTGCTCTGCCGGCAGTTCCCTGATCTGGGCAATTTTCACTTTCGGGTCATCTGAATCCGGGTCGTACTCGGCCTGCTTTTTCTTCCGGGGGGCTAAAAAGGCATTGGCCAAAAAACCGGTCAGCACTCCAAACAGCCCCACGCCGGCGGTTAACAGCAGCATGCCCACCGGTCGCCCGGAGAATGTTACCGGAAAATGATCGCCGTAGCCCACGGTGGTAATGGTTACATAGGCCCACCAAATAGCATCGGAGGCGGTGGTAATGTTGGCATCCGGGCGACCTGCTTCGGCAAATAGAATAAAAATACTGCCCAATTCTAGCGCAACAGAACTGGAAATATTGCCGGGATTAGGGGGATTATTAGTTATTTTATCCCCAAATCCCCTAATCCCGGCCTAAAAGCCGGCAACTACTCAGGTGGCAATTGTTCAAGCAACGCTAACACCTACATTCCACCCCGTGAATGGAGAACTTGCCCCGTAAGCCAACGCGCCTCTTCCGAGGCTAGAAAGCGCACCAGCCGGGCCGCATCGTCCGGCAGACCGACGCGCCCCATTGGTGACTGTGCGGTTAGCTCCGCTTTCAGTTCTGGCGGCATCCAGCCGGTGTCCGTTGCCCCGGGTCCACGGCATTGACGGTAATGCCCCGCGAGGCCACTTCTGCGCTCAAACTAACGGTGAAGGTTTCGACCGCGCCTTTGGTGGCCGCGTAGGCCAGCTCTCCGGCCATCGGGCCGAGGCCCTGCCCGGAACTCATGTTGATGATGCGCCCGCCTGCCTTCTTTTGAAACCGGTGCACAAATTCAGCGCAGAGCAGGGCCATAGCCCGTACATTCATGGCGTAATGTTTATCCAGAATTTCGGCCGTGAGGGCATCGATACCGTCATTTACGGAGCAGGTGGCGTTATTCACTAAAATGTCTATCGTCCCCAGCAATTTCTCTGCCCGGTCAAATAGCTGCGCCGGGGCCTCGGGCCGGGTCAAATCAAGATGCGTCCCACCGGCCTTTACCCCTGCTGCTTTCAATTCGGCCGGCAGTTCATCAACCTCATCGGGATTGCTGCCCCAAACCATCGAAGCATCATAAGCGTGGTAGTAAGCAATAAACACGTTAGCTCCCGCCTGCGCCAGGTGCCGGGCGATGGTCGCTCCGATACCAATTTTTCGGCTGGCTCCGGTTACCAACGCATTTTTTCCAGCCAGCAAGCTATCAATTTTCATAAAGGCCCCCCATTACATTTGTTTGATTTTCTAATAGGGTTCTTCCTAAGTATAATCATTCAAGTGACAGAGGCTATTTTAAATGGGGTATCGCCAGCGGAGTGTCCCCGGCAGGCAAAGAGAGAATAAAAATGAGTTCACCAGACGCGGAAATTTTGATTTCTTGTCAAAATGTGTGGAAGGTTTTTGGCCCCCATCCCGAACAAATTACGGAGAACATTAGCGCCGGGCTTTCCAAAGCCGATATCCTGGCTGACACCGGCCACGTCGTGGCGGTAAAGGATGTGTCCTTTAACGTTTGCAAAGGGGAAACTTTTGTGGTAATGGGCCTGTCCGGCAGCGGAAAATCCACGCTGGTGCGCTGTATTTCGCGCCTGATTGAGTCGACCGGGGGGCAGGTACACATTGACGGGCAGGATATTGTGGCCATGGACGAAAAACAGCTCCGCGAATTGCGTCGCCACAAAATGAGCATGGTTTTTCAGCATTTTGGCCTGTTTCCCCACCGCCAGATTATCGACAATGTGGCTTACGGGCTGGAAATTCAGGGTGTAAAAAAACCGGCCCGGCACGCGCGGGCCAAAGAAGTGCTGGAAATGGTGGGGCTGGAAGGCTGGGAAACCCACTACCCCAGTGAACTGAGCGGCGGCATGCAGCAGCGGGTAGGCATTGCCCGCGCCCTGGCCGTAGACCCCGAAATTTTACTGTTCGACGAACCCTTCAGCGCCCTGGACCCGCTTATCCGCCGGGAAATGCAGGATGAGCTTATTCATCTGCAAAAGAAAATGCACAAAACCATTGTTTTTATCACTCACGATTTTCTGGAAGCGGTTAAGCTGGGCGACCGCATTGCCATTATGAAAGATGGCGAGGTGGTGCAGCTTGGCACGCCATCGGGAATTATTATGCACCCGGCCACCGGCTACGTGCGCGAGTTTACCAAAGACGTGCCCCGCACCCGCGTACTGAATGCCCAATCTATTATGCACGACCCGCAACTGGTGGTTACGCCCACCGTTTCATCGGCGGAAGTGAAACATCAGATGGACAGCGAAAACTGCCGGGCCGCGTTTGTAAACAGTGAGCAGGGCGAATTTTTAGGCGTGCTCTCCCGGGAGCAGGTGCGCAAAAACGCCAACGCAGAAAGCAGTTGTGCCAGATCGCTAAAAAGCAATAAACAGCCCAAAGTTGCCCCCGATACCCTGCTGGCAGACCTCATCCAACTGACCCTTGGCAGCACCACCCCTCTGCCGGTGGTTGACGAGCGCAACCGGTTGTTGGGCACTATTAACCAGACCTCGGTCATGATGGCTCTGAGTACGCAAGGGGGTTAGTTTTCAGGTATGATAAATTGGCAATCGGTCAGTAATCAGATAGAAATTCGCAAGCGCGATGCAATTGCCCTGGCTGTGGTGGTTGTGCTTGTTCTTCTGCTGGAGTCGTTTACATATACTGGCTGATGTCGCTGTTCTGTGTGACAGCGGCAAGTGTTAATGCTTTTGTAAGTCCGCAAGGATTTGCGGTGCCGATCTGCTTGACGATCTCTGTCGTGGTGCTCCGCAT
>CAYWSS010000195.1:0-9014 GCA_964460505.1 uncultured Caldilineaceae bacterium
CGAGGAACTCAATGTTGCCGTCCGGCAGGTAGCGGGCCAGGTCGCCGGTTTTGTAGAGGTAAGCATCAGGAGCAGCACTAAACGGGTTGGGGATAAATTTTTCTGATGTTAACTCAGGAGAATTAAGATAGCCGTCAGCCAATCCGACGCCGCCAACATAAAGCTCTCCTGTAACGCAAACCGGGACAGGTTGTAAATGAGGATCAAGGATGTAAATTTGGATATTGCCATAAGGTCGACCAATGGGAACTGTTTGCAAGGTACTATTACGCTCGCAGGTATAAAATGTAACATCTATGCAAGTTTCAGACTGCCCGTATTGATTGTGAAGTTGTGCCGACAAACGCTCAAAAAAGCGGTCCCGCAACTTTACGGATAAAGCCTCGCCGCCGGAAAGCACAAACCTTAAACTACTACAGGTTCCAAGACCTTTTTCCTCCAAAAAGAACCGTAGCATAGAGGGAACAAAATGAGCCACGGTTATTTTCTGCTTGGCAATAAGTTTAACAAGATAGTTACTGTCTTTATGTCCCTCAGGGCGGGCAATAATTGAAGTTGCACCAACAGATAACGGCCAAAGAACCTCCCAAACAGCAACGTCAAAACTGAAAGACGCTTTCTGTAGAATTCGATCTGCCGTGGTTAACTGATAAGCATCTTGCATCCAGAGAATACGGTTAAGAACTGTCCGATGAGAAATCATTACACCTTTAGGTTTCCCGGTAGAACCGGATGTGTAGATGATATAAGCCAGATTCTCTGCAATTACGTTAGTGGTTGGATTAATTTCGCTTTCTTGGGTAATCGTGTCCCATTCTAAATCCAGACACAGCACGCTAGAAAATTGCGCCGGCAATACAGACAACAGGTGCTTCTGGGAGAGTAGCAGCCGAATTTGAGTATCCTCCATCATAAATGCCAATCGTTTGTCAGGATAGGCCGGGTCCATGGGCACGTAAGCTCCACCCGCTTTGAGAATACCGAGGATACTGATCACCATTTCCAAAGAGCGTTCCACACAAATACCCGCCGGCGCGTCCGGACCAACCCCTTGCCTTATAAGATACCAGGCCAGCTGGTTGGCCCGGATATTGAGTTCTCGGTAAGTTAACCGTTGTTTTCCAAAGGCCACTGCCACAGCGTCAGGGGTTCGTTCCACCTGAGCTTCAAAGAGTTGGTGGACGCACAAATCCTTGGGGTAATCTACCCCGGTGTCATTCCACGCTACCAACATTTGGTGCCGTTCGGCATCTGTCAGTATGGGGATTTGAGCAATTGGAGCATCAGGAGCGGCAATAAAATTCTCCAGAAGCGTTTTGATGTGCCCCAGCATTCTTTTGATACTTGAATCATCAAAAAGGTTTGTATGGTACCTGATCCTGATTAGAAATTCAGAATTACCAAACCCTTCGACCGAAAGGGGGATATTTGTTCGCTGTGCCAGGCGAAAATTTCTTTTTTCCCATTTTTTGTTCTGCGCTCGCAGAGCTGCGTTAGTGGTCGAATATTGGAAATTAACCCCTGTTTCAAATAATGGTGCTCCCGGTGTAAAATCGCTCCATCCCTGAATTTTTACAAGTGGTGTTTGTTCATATTCGCGTATAGCAACCCATTGTGCGCGAATATCTTTTAACCACATCAACAATGGTTTTTGTGCAGGCACATTTACCCTTACAGGCAGCATATTAATAAGAAGTCCCACCATCCCCTGTGCGCCCTCAACCGTAGAGTGTCGACAGGCTCTGACAGCTCCAAAAATAACATCCTCCTCCCCGCCGTAACGGCTGAGCAGTAAAGCCCAGGCTCCCTGTAACAACGTGTTGAGCGTTAGATCATTTGCTTGGGCAAAAGATTTTAGCGCGTTGGTGGTTGCTTCCGATAGAATAATCTCTTGCTCTTTCACCTGAATTTTTGACTGGCTGAGATTGACCCCTATGCTCTTCTTTTTTGCCAGGCTAATTGGGGTTAATACCCCTTTAAGCAGTTGTTGCCAAAACGGCTTTGCCATTGAATGATCTTGCTGATAGTACCACTCGATATGGTCTCGATATGGGCGCGGTTGTTCTGGATGAAATTTTTTTCTATGGAGAAATGCTTCGTAATAAGAAAAAATCTCTTTTATAATAATGTGTCGGGATCGACTATCAAGGAGAATATGGTGACTTGTCCAAATGCAGCAGTAGTTGGCCTCACCCAGTTGGAAAAGCGCCAACCGCATAAGGGGCGGGCTATCCATTTCAAAGCCGGAATCGCGATCAGATAGAAGATAAGATTGTAACTGATATTCTTGTTCCTTTGAAGATAAGTTGCGCCAATCATACCGGGTAAATGGTAGTTCGGGTTGCTGATGCACATTCTGGAGAGGATCATCAACATCCTTCCACCGGAAACTGGTTCTTAAAACTGGATGTCGTTCCAGGACTCTTTGCCATGCCTGTGTAAAGGCAGGTACATTTACACTTTCGTGCATATCAATAATCATTTGCTGAACATATACACCAGATTGAGGTGCAAGCAGAGTATGGAACAACATGCCTTGTTGCATAGGTGAAAGGGGATATGACGTCTCGATGTTTTTTTGTTCCATTGAAAAACCCATTCTGTGTAAATGGCTTGAGCGGTGATTTATTATGCTATTAATTCTCCATCATAGATAGAGAGAGCCAAACAGGTCAGGGCCGATCCGGTGAGGATTGACTTAAAATTCTTTACGACGGAAGCCCCGCGTTATTTATACTGAGATTAGTTTGAAACCGGAACTTTTTAGAAAGATGAGGTGTCATGCCCGAATGTACCTGCGGTCGGGCATCCAGCGGGGCCTGCAAGTGTGGATTCCCGCTAAAAGCATGCGGGAATGACATCTCAAAAGTTCCGTTCTCATTCTGTTTTCAGTATAAGCAAGCTTATCAAAACGCCGACGCAAGTCGTTGAGCATGCCAACGAACTGTCGTTGGTGACAAATGGAGAGCGTTGTTATGGCATTCTCCTATTTGAAATATGTCAGGAAGTGGTTAGTGCGGGGCAGGTTGGTGGTCTGCCTACCACCCTGAAAAAAGAGGTTAAAGTGCGGGTCAATAACAAGTTACTCACAAGAAGCTATTACCCGCTCGTAGTCAGCCTCGCAGCGATAGCGGAGTAGCGTTAGCCGGCCGAAGGTCCGCTGTGCTGCGCGCCTGACCACGAACATTTTATACGAAGAACTAAACGTCCCAAATATCAAGCCCCTCACAGAGAATTCCCGGAAACAGAACAGAACTCAGCCAACCATCTGGAGAGGGGCAATAGTGCCCTGCGGTGGGAAATATTTTATTTCAAGCATATGATCAATGCTTATGTAAAATACAAGAAGCCCTTTTGCAAGGGCTTGGATGCTTATTGGGTGATATAATACTTTGTGTACACCCGGTTTACAACCAAACAAGTGCTCACTTTAGCACCTGGTATTTTTGAAAAGGATTTTCCCTGGCCGAATTGTACAGAATCCAGACAAGCTTGCTGTCATCGACTGGAGTCCAATTAATCCCATCCAATGACCCCAGTATCATTTTGTTGCTAACAATTATACTAATTTATACCTTCATTTTATCAAAATGTCGTATGTAAAATCTTAGAAAATGGTTAGAAAAATTAAGAAACTTCAAACATTTTTGCGCATTACCTCTGGTAACATATTACGTATTCCGTAAAGAGCAAAATTATACGCAATACGCAGTACGCAATACGAGGAAATAGGTAAATTATTTAATTCTCATTTTTTAGCCTGTTAAGATGCCACAAATTACCGATCAAAGATTGTTGTTCAAAAAACTATCAGATCCCGAGCAATTCGGCCAGTTTCTCTTTTGACCGGGATTCGATTGTTTTGTGGATGCTCTCGCCGTGGCTATCCATGGTTACTACCACCGGAAAATCCTCTACCCGGATCACCCACATGGCCTCGGGCATGCCAAACTCCAATTTATGCACGGTAATGACTTCTTTAACCGATTGGGCAATTAATGTGGCTGCCCCGCCAATGGCGTGAAAATAAACGGCGGCGTGGTCTTGACATGCCTTGAGCGTGTTGGGCCCCATCCCACCTTTGCCGATAACGCCTTTTAAATTGAAGTGCTCAATCACTTCGGGTTGGTACACTTCTTCACGGATGCTGGTGGTTGGCCCGGCGGCTACAAATGACCACGAGCCGTCTTTGTGCTCTTTTACAACAGGGCCGCAGTGATAAATAACGCCGCCATCAAGCAGTTGTTTTAGCTCGTTGTACAACTTTTCCTCTTCCGGCTGAACCGGGTGGCGAATGTAATTTTCTATTATAAATTTGTGGGCGGCATCCCGCCCGGTTACGATGACTCCGCTCAGGTACACGGTATCACCCGCTTTCAGGGCGCGAATTTCATCATTTGAGATGGGGGTGGTCAATTTAGGCATAAGTCACCTCTGCTTTATTTTCACTAACAACTGCATCCATACTGGCCCGCCGATTGGCCCAGCACATATAGGCAATCGAGACAAAATAGGAGGCCGGCAATCGATGTAATGCGCCTATTTTTACTCCAAGGGCGGTTGTTTTTCCGCCAAAGCCCATAGGCCCAATACCCAACTGATTGGCCTCTTCGGTCAGTTGTTTTTCCAGGGCGGCCAACTCTTCATTCGGGTTTTCGTCATCCAGTTTGCGAAGCAACTGCTGTTTGGATTTTATGTACGATGCCCCTCTGTCGCCCCCAACAGCCACGCCTAACACTGCCGGGCCGCAGCCTTTGCCCTGCGCTTTGTGCACCGCATCCAGCACCACCCGGCGTACACCTTCCAGGTCTCGGCCGGCTTTGAGCCCGGTATCAGGCAGTTTGTATTGAGTCGAAACATTCTCGCAGCCACCGCCTTTTAGCAGCAAATCTACGTGAATGGCATCCTGGTCCCATTCGTAAAAATGCATAGTCGGGAAATCTTCGCCGGTGTTGTTCCCGCTGTTTTGGCCGGTTAGACTATCCACGGCATTGGGACGCAGGTAATTTCGTTCGGTGGCAATGGCTACCGCCCGCCGAATTTGGCCGGCCAGTTTGCGGGTAGAGACACCTACCGGATAGTTGATCTCAAAAATGGGCGTGCCCGTGTCCTGGCAGATTGGAGTTGAATTTTTCCGGGCCATTTTGATGTTTAACAAGATGGTGTCCAGAGCGCCCTCTGCCGCAGAGCCGGATTCTTCTTTTCCCTTTGCTTTGGACAGCGCGTTTTCCATATCGGCAGGCAGGCTTGTCGTGGCCCGCCGGACCAGCTCAACAAATTCATCGGTTAGATCTAATGTTTTTAATTCTGCCATAATCTAATTGTCCTTTCTGTTAAAATTGGGGACTGTTTTTTCTTCTTTGATGAAAATCGGTTCGCCCAGCCTGTCTGCCGATTAGCCGATTTTCATCACTCTAAACCCTTCTCGAAAAACTTCACGCCCATATTCATCAACTGCTACAGAGCGTTCAACCATTCGTTCCCGCAGGGTTTCCGGCTCCTTTACCTGGCTGGTGTGACACAGGATGGCCTCCAGTTTGGTATCAAACATCTCCGAAATGTTGATCCACAGGTCCGGGGTTTCCGGGCCTGTCAGGTACACATCTTTTACGATGTGGGGTTCCAACCCCTCGTTTAGCAATTCGGGGTGGTACATCCGGTTGCGGGCGGCGGGGAATACGGCATCAATGGCCACTTCGCCGGCGGCGCGGTGATCGGCATGGTTGATGTAGCGATTGGTAAAGTAGTAGCGGGTAGGGTCCGGGGCAATAACAACATCCGGCTTGAACCGCCTGATTTCGGCCACAACAGCTTTTCTAAGCTCAAGCGTGGGTTGAAGTTCACCGTCAGGGGCATCAAAGAAAATCACGCGGTGAACTCCCAGAGCATTGGCCGCAGCCTTTTGCTCTTCCTGACGAATGGCAGCCAGCTTTTCCGGAGTCATTTGCGGGTTATCGCTGCCTTTATTACCGTTGGTTAAAATTAAATAACTAACCTCGGTGCCGGCTGCGCACCAGAGGGCAACTGTACCCCCACAAAAAAATTCCGGATCATCCGGGTGGGCCATAATGACCATTGCGCGTTCCGGAGAGTGATCTGTCAACAAAATTCCTCCAAGAGTAAAGTAAAAAGCGGCCTAGTGGCAAACACTTGTAGACCGCTTTTTGGTTCTGCTGTTTATTGAGATAGCGAAAATTTCAACTGTGTTACTTTTTCGGTTAACGGGAATTGAAATAACGGACGTTATAAATAACCAATCCTATTTGGCTTCGCCTTTGTAAGTACCCCGTTCATCATCCAGATCGTAGTCCCAATAGCCGGGGCCTTCAGAAAAGTAATCGGCGTTGCGTTGGGTATCTGCTTCATATTCTTCGGGCACATCTTCTTCCGGGAAGATTGCCTCAGGTGGACAAACCGGTACGCAGGCACCGCAATCAATACAAGTGTCGGGATCGATAAAGAAGAGATTGTTCCAGTTTGCATCACCTGTGGGGCCGGGGATAATGCAGTCTACGGGGCAAACTTCTACGCAGTCACCCTCGCGGGTACATAAAGCAGTAATTGTGTGGGTCATTCGTTGAGCCTCCTAAGTTTATTTTTATTTATTTGCCAAGGTATGTTCAATATGTTGAAGAACGTTTCCATTTTAGCGCTAACATCTGGAATTGTCAATAACTTTTTTTGATGGATGAACATGAAAGAATTGCTCGGAATATAAGCGATTCTTGTGGCCGGACCGGTGATAATTTTCTGCGTAAAATGTGGCGGGTGATGGATTAAAAGTCATCCAAATCGACAGGTCACTTTGCCTAAAATCTGTTTACTGGTGACCGGGCCAAATGTGCGGCTGTCACTACTTTCTGCAGGATTGTCTCCCAGTAGAATGTAGCGACCATTTTCAGTAGTGTCGGCAATGCGTTTGATGATGCGCAATGGGGGGCGGTGTGGGTGGTGGGCCACCACAATATCGTTGGGGCGGGGCAGAGACTTTTTGTAAGCCCGGGAATTAACCAAGACCTCGTCACCCGGCTGCAAAAGAGGAAGCATTGAATTTCCGGTTACTCTAAAGCGCCATCGCAAGCGCAGTATCCAAAGTAGAAATTCGCGGGGACCGGCATCTTCTAATTGGTTAGACATTGGGCAAATCCGGGGATGAGAAATAAACAAAAGGCGACTTGCGCCGCCTTTTGAGTTTAATTAGATAGTTGTAATGGCGCAATTAGCCCGCAGTATACCAGGTTACATCGCGGTTTTTAGTGGCCCAGAAAATATTGTGAATATTCTCGATGGCGGCCATCAATGCTTCGGCATCATCCTGGCTTACGCCCACCTTGCAGGCAGAGCACAGTTTGGCGGCTTGCCAGAAGGTGTTATGCAGGTCCGGGTACTGCTCAAGGTGGACCGGCTTAAAATAGTCGGTCCACAGCACCAGCAATTCTGTCTTGGCCATGTGCGCCTGTTCTTCTTTAATCTGGATATAGCGGGACATCGTGTTATGATAGGCCGCTACAGCCGGACTTTCGTGAGTTTCGGGAAGCTCCAGCGCCAGGATTTTTTTGGTCATCGACAATACGGCTTCGGCGGCAATCCGGGCCGAGGCCGGGTCGTAAACCCCGCAGGGGCCATCGCAGTGAGCTTTAACTTTTTGAGCCGGGAAATGTTTTTTTACAGCGGACGCAATACTTTTGATCATGATATTTTTACCTTTCCTCAGTAATTAAAATTTTTGAAAGCAAATTAATGTTGGGGAGAAGAATTTCCATTTGCCCCGGCGTTCAGGGCAGTTTGGAGTACACCTGGCTGAGTAAAAAAACTTTATAAAGATTTTAGTTTATTTATTCGGAGTCATTATAAACAGCACCTGTTCACTTGTCAAGCCTGGTGTGTGGCGGGGTAACCTTAAAATTAGGGAGAGGGCCATTTATTAACCGGTAAAAATAGGGTATAGTGTTGAACAGTGTTAAGTTAGTATTCCCAACCTAAATCAAGGAGGTTAAAATGAAATCCAAATTGGGAATAGTTTTTAACGTACTTATTGCTGTATTTTTAATTATCCTGGGCAGCGTGTCATGTGGTTCTGCAGAAGAACCAACGCCCGAGCCGGTTGTAAAAACTCCAGCCGCTGCGCCCGACACACCCACACCAATTGGTCAGGCAGTAGAAAAACCAACCGCCACTACAGAACCGGAACCCGAACCTGCGGATGAACTTGAGTCACCCAAAGAAGCCGTGGCGGTTACGCTGGTTAACCTGAATGTTAGAGAGGGTCCCGGCACCGGCTACCCCAAAGTGGGAAAGCTGCCTCAGAATACCGAGGTTGCTATTATAGGGCAAAATGATGATGGCTCCTGGTTGATGGTCCGGACCGGTTTGGGCGAGGTGTGGATCAGCGGCGATCCCGAACTGGTGCAGGTTGACAGCGCCCGGTTGGCGGATGTGCCGCTGCTAAATGCGCCGCCGCTGCCCTACGATGCCGGCAATCCACAAGTACAGGAACTGCTCAACAAAATTCCATTGGTGGTGCATCACGATGGAAATCAAACCTGCGCTTCAAACGGTGGGCTGAATAATCTGCTGCCCGAGGTTGCAGACGGGCACGTAATTGGCCCCCACTCCGGCGACTTTGTGATGGGTAACGACAATGTGCTTTTTAAATACACCAATGGCAGATTTATCCTGATTCGGGAGAATCCGGTGGCCCGTTTTGAAAATGGGGAAGAGAGCCTTTCCTTTGCCGATGCCATGAACCTGTTTGCCGGAGGCGATATTCTCTGGAACGGCTCGTTTGGCGATTGGCCCGCTCGCGGGGTAACCGGGTGCGACCCGGCCGCTTCCCAGTAAATTAACAAACCAAATACTGACAACCAAACAGAAACAAAAAAGGCCCTGTTAAACGCTCACGGGGCCTTTTTAAAGATAACGTTATTTCGCAGTTCTGCAAAACTTGGCAGGTTACAAGTGACCGGCACTTAAAATATAGATACAGGTCAACTTTCAGTGGCCCTAAAAGTGCC
>CAYWSS010000196.1:0-5002 GCA_964460505.1 uncultured Caldilineaceae bacterium
CTCGTCCGGGGCGGGCGGAAAAGATTCTACAATGGCGTCCAACAGGTCGCCGGTGCCGGTACCGTGCATAGCAGACACCGGGATGGGGTCGCCAACACCCAGCGCATAAAATTCTATGGCCTCGTCACGGCGCTTTTTATTATCTGCTTTGTTTACCGCCAACACCACGGGTTTGTCTGTGCGGCGCAGCAAATCGGCCAGGTCTTCATCGGGGCCGGCCAGGCCGGTCTCAGCATCAACCAGGAAAACAATCACTTCTGCTTCGGCCATGGCAATTTCGGCTTGCTGTCTGATTTCCTCTAAAAACAGGCGGCTGGACACCCCGGCTGTAAATCCGGCCGGAAATTTAGATGTGGCTTCCCGGTCGGCAGCCTTGCCGGCAGATGTTGCGGAAAGCAGGTTAAAATCGATGCCGCCGGTATCAACCACTACAAAATCGCGCCCGCCCCAATCGGCGTCTCCGTAAAGACGATCCCGGGTGGTGCCGGCCAAATCTTCAATAATTGCTTTTCGCTGCCCAACAAAGCGGTTGAACAGGGTTGACTTGCCTACATTGGGTCGCCCGACCAGGGCAACAATTGGTTTTTGTGCTGATTTCTTTTTATTGCTCACGCTTAATTAATTATCCTCTTTCAACTGCGGTGTAGCCTTTGTGTCCGGTTCAGATGTGGATGCAGATTCTACCGGCGTGGTCACCGCGCTGGTTGGCGTTACCGTAGCTCTTTTGGAAACGCCAAACTTTTGGTCGATGCTAACGTTTACTGTGTTGGGAGATATAGAATCTATGGCTAACCCATCCGGGAGGGACACATTAGGTTGTACTTTGTAAAATCCGGGGCCAAGCCCGGTCAGGTCAACGGTCACTTCAATGTCGCCCGGCTGAATAGATTTTAGTCGACTGGCCTCTTCTGACAAAAGTACGTTGATATTATTGGGCGAGGCTTGCCAGGTGTATCTGGGGTTCAGCCCCTGCTCGGTAATGGGTCGCTGTACGGTGCGGCCAATGGTCACTTCAATGGTGTCGGGTACAATTGCATCAAGGCGTAACCCTTCTGGTTTAAACACGGTGGGCTGCAAAACATGCACCCCCGGCGCAAGGTCAAACAGGTCTACCAGCACCTCAACATCACTGGCCCGCAGCGATTGCAGTTGGGTTAGCGGGCCGGATAGAAAAACATTGGCCCGATCCGGCATGGCCTGCCACCAGTAATCCGGGTTGATGCCTTGTTGGGTAATGGGCCGTTCCAGCGTAATGCCGTCTTCAATGGGGGTAATTTCTACGGTTACCTGAACCCCTTCCGGCCCGCTCTTCTCCTCTTCGGAGGCAACAATTGTCACTCCATCCGGCAAATTCAGGGGAACGGTCCGCACAATGTCTTCGGTGGCCTGATTTAGATTAACCGGCACGGTTTCTACCACTCCGGCAATTTGAGCCAGGCCTTTTGGGTTTCCCACCACGGTAAGCGTGGGCGGGTCTACCCTGATATTGCTAACGCGATAGCCGGGCGCTACCTGGCCCTCTACCGTAACCCTGACCGAGACATCTTTGTAGCCAAACCGCTGTTCTATAGGAATGGTTATCTCTAGCGCCGGCGGCTCAATGTCTACTTGCCGCACCATCTGTCCATTTTCTTCCCGGGCAATCACTTCTCTGACGGTTTGAATTGTTTCTTTTGAGTTTCGGATAAAAACTTCGGTGGTGGCCCGCTCTACTTTATTTACCTGAGAAGCCGGCCCGGAGATAACAACCACCGCCGGGTCGGCGGCCGGTAGTCGATGCACATAACCCAGAGGCGGGGAATCCAGCACCTCGATTTCAACCGGCATTGAGATTGTTTTTACCGCTTCAATATTAACCCCAACCACACTGGGCGCCTGTTCTATAATTTCAACCAGCGAATCGGAGATTTGTACTTCAACCGGCACGTCGCTCAGGCCAGTTCCTACATTGGAAAGGTCAAGAGTAGCTTTAAATTTTGAGGGCGACAAAGCAGCCCAACTCCTCTGGGGGGCCAAAAGCCGCAGCCGCACCGTTTCCGGGACCAGAGCGGTGTTGACCAGCCCATCAGGGGGAGGAACAACTTCTATGTGAACAGGTTGATTGTAGTCGCTCTCACGGGGAGGATTCTGCTCTCGTACTGCTGCAACCCAGACTAAAAGCGCCAGGACCAAAGATATAAAAATGCTGCCGAAATTCTTGAATAAAAACCGCACTGAGGTGACATCTCTCCAACAAAACTTCCGATAATTGTACCCTACGGTCCCACAAAGTACAAGCAATAAACTTCACATAAAAACAATTACCTCACCCGCTTCCCCCTCCGGCACGCACAGATATGGGCTCTTCTACGCCCGTACCCTGCGCAAAGTTTCGCAGACGCATAAATACCGGCAAGGTTACCTCTTGTCCTTTGTGCACCAACAAGATGCCATTTTTGGACCACACATCCTGCTCAATCACCATCCCGGTTTTCAGGTCTGCCACCATAAGCTCCAGCGGGCCTTGCGCTATTTCAGATTCAAATTCAGGTGAATCCTCAATCTCACCAATCAGCGCCACCAAAAGGTGAGGATTGTAACTATTGGGTTGCCTGCGCAAAACAGCCAACGCCTCATGACGTGATGCTCCACGCCGAATTTGTTGGTCAAAGTCCAGCGCGGTTTTGAGCAGTTGCGCCCCTATGAGCGCCACGTCTTCTTCTGTAGTTACGTTTTGCGGCAAAATGGGATTAGTGGCCGGATGATGCTGATGCTCAATCATTTGGGCAATGAGTTTAAGGCGTGGAATATTAATCAGTAGCTGGTACCCTACCGTAGGGTGCACGTCATACATATGCTGCTCACTGGCAGATAGCGGCATCTGGGCATTAATTTTGTCGAGTACACCGGGAGGAAGTGTAATACAGCCAATTTGCGAGAGCAACGCAGCCAGCTTAAATTGCCACACCTGCGGCAGGTCTAAATTGATAGCCATATGCTCCACGACCCTGGCCGTACGATTTGCCCGGCTAAATGCGGTGGGGCTGGCCAAGCTCAATACTTCAATTAATACTTTTATACTGCCGTTTAAAGTTCCTTCCAGAAGTTGCCTTTCTGAAATAACCAACTGATACTGCTTAATACCGGCCCGTAACGCCTCAGAAAAGGCGTCCAGCGGACACGGTTTGGTCAGAAACCGAAAAAGACTGCCCCGATTGACCGCCTCGATGGCCGTTTGCAAATCTGCGTTTCCGGTCAGCATCATCCGCACAGAATCAGGGGCGGCTTCTGTTGTGCGCTCAAAAAATTGAATTCCGTCCATTTCCGGCATGCGCATATCGGCCACAATAACGGCAAATGGGCCTTTATTTGCTATAGCCAGCAATCCTGCTTTGCCGCTGGATGCCGCTTCAATTTGAAATTGGTCTTGCAGTTGACGCGTATACCCCCGCAATATATGGGGGTCATCATCCACAAGAAGAATTTTTTCGCTCATTGGTTCTCCCGCTCATGCTATTTCCAGACACAGCGCCCGCCACTCAGAAATGCGATCCCGGTATCCCAACTGCTCCAGATAAGGCTCGTTGATCTGGGGGGGATTACCGGGCGAGGCAAGCAGACGACTTTCGTGCGCCAGACAATTAGCTACATGCACAGCGGTGAGCGCGCAAAAATCTTTGCTGATATTTTCAAATGGATTGTGATGAAAAGCCAACGCCTCCACCACTTCATCGGGCAACCCCCAAATTCCCAGCAGATAGGCGCCCACTTCTGCGTGGGTGGCTTCAAACACCATTTGTTCTGCTCTTAACAAATCAATCTTCATGGTCTCTTCCAGAGAGAGCGCTTCAACATACTCTTCGGGTAGATTAGTTGCCAAAACCAACCGCCCGATATCGTGCAACAGGCCGGCAGTAAAGGCGAAATCGGCAACTTGTTTATCCCGCCCTTCTGCTTCAGCAATTCTTTTGGCAAATGCGCCCACGGTCAGGCTGTGCATCTGTAATTGCTCAAGTGAGATTTTTTTTAGTTGAACCCCATTGAATTGAGAAAAAACGTGAACCGACAGAACCAGCGCTTTTACCGTATCCAGCCCTAACAACATCACCGCCTGAGTAGGGTTGGATATGTGCCGCCGTAGACCAAAAAATGCTGAATTAACCAGTTGCAGGATTTTGGCGGTCATGCTCATATCCTGAGCAATAATTTCTCCAATCTTTTTTACAGAAGCATCAGACTTCTGTATTTCACTCAGTAAATTTTTATAGAGGGTTGGCAAACTCGGCAATGTTTTCAACTGAGAAACCAATTTTTTTAGCCGGTTTGAATTCAACAGTTTCCTTAAAGAAAATGCGTGGGATAACGTTACTTGCAAGGTCTTTGCAGTACAGGGTTTTACCAGGAATTGATGCGCCAGCCCCACGGCTCTAATGACCGAATCTCGATCAACCTGCCCCGTTAAAACAATTCGAACCATGTGCGGAAATTTCTTTTGCACCTGCTTTAACAATTCTATGCCGTCTATGCCCGGCATTCGAATGTCGGTAACAATCACGTCATACGGCGTGTCACTTTGCCCCAGAATATCAAGCGCGTCGATACCGCTTTCGGCAAAAGCCATATACCACTTGTCTGCCATTGAATTCAGTTGGCGGCGCATGCCACGCAATATTTTTGGCTCATCATCAACAAAGAGTATGTGTTTTTGATCAGACATGGGTCAACTCCCTGGCCGAGGTAACCGGATCAATTGGTAAGTGAATGATGAATGTAGTACCTTGCCCAACCTTGGATTCTACAGTTAGGGTGCCGTTATGTTGCTCTACAATTACGGCGTAGGCAATGGCCAACCCCTGGCCCGTGCCCTTGCCTACCTCTTTGGTTGTAAAAAATGGATCGAAGATTTTTTGCCTGATGTCCTCGGCAATGCCCGGGCCGGTATCACCAATTCTAATCTCTAGCCAGGAGCCATCGCACTGCGTGGAAACCGTAATTTGCCCTTTGCCTGCAAAACCATCGCCAA
>CAYWSS010000196.1:5102-9008 GCA_964460505.1 uncultured Caldilineaceae bacterium
CATCGCCAATAGCGTGCGCAGCATTAATCAAAATATTCAGGAAAGCCTGATTCAGTTCTCCGGGCAAACCCATTATCAACGGCAGGTTGGGGGCCAGGTCGGTTTTTACCTCGGCTACATGCTTCCATTCACCTCGGGCCACGGCAATTGTACTCCGGATGGCTTTGTTAATGTGAATACTCGTTTTTTCTTCTACGCCCGGATGCGAGAAATCCTTCATTGCTGTAACAATTTTTGAAACGCGGCTAACCCCGTCCATGGCTTCCTCGGCGGCCAGGGGTATCTCTTCCAGCAGATAGGTTAGTTTAACAGCCCGGGCAACATCTTCTATTTCAGAAATCATTTGCGGGGTAACGGCATCCTCTTTTTCGGCCTGCAACAGGCGTTGGTATTGCCGGATAATCCGCTCCAGTTTACCAAATGAGGTTTTGATAAAGCCCACATTGTCGCCAATATATTGAGTAGGCGAATTAATTTCGTGCGCGATGCCGGCGGCCAGTTGTCCTACGGCCTCCAGTTTTTGAGCTTGCGCCAACTGGCTTTCCAGAATCTTTCGCCGGGTAATATCCTGAGCCAGCAGCAAAATAGATTCTCCATTGTTAAAGGGATTTATAGCTACTTCCAAAAATGCTTCTTTGTTATCACCGGCCCGTGTATATTGAACATTACGTAAATCAACCGGCTGACTTTTTTCCTTACACGCGGCAAGGCCGCCGTTAATGCTTGTCCAATTCCACTGCACATTGCATTTGGCCAACAATTTTCCAGTAACTTCTGACGATGCAATGCCAAATGCAACTTCTGCCGGCTTGTTCCAGTGAGTGATATTTCCGTTGTCATCGACTCCAATTAAAATTGAGGAGATGGCGGTGAGTAACTGTTCTTTTTCCGTATTGGCCAAAAATAGCGCTTCTTTTGCTTGTTTGTGTTGGGTAATATCTCTGGATACAACCACAACGTGGGTAATTTCATCTGTGTGGCTGCCATAGGGGTAGTAGGTTACATCTATACACCGTCTCCCCAAACCGGCAAATTGAATCCACTGTTCGTATTGTACCTGCTCGCCGGAAAAACAACGTTCCAGATTTTTCTTTATTCTTTTTTGATATCTTTCTTTGCCCCAAATATCTGCTACCGATAAACCCAGCACCTCCCGTGGCGATTTATTTAGCGCCTTGCAAAAGGCAGTGCTAACGGCTGCGTAGGTGTGTTGCCCATCAATGAGGGTCATCAACTCTTGCGATGTATTTACAATAAATTCATACCGTCGCAAAGCTGCCTCTGTTTCCATTTGGGCGGTAATGTCTCTGCTTCGCCCAACCAACCCCACAATCTTGCCCCGGCTATCCCGCAACGGTATTTTTGTGGTGGATAGCCACCGCTTTTCCTCTGTATCTGCGCCAACGTAAGGCTCTATCCGGTTAAGTAATGGCCGCCCCGACTGGATGATACTTTGCTCATCTGCAAAATATGAAGTGGCCAGACCGGGTGAAAAAATATCAAAATCTGTTTGCCCGCTCACTTCATCTTGTGATTGCGCGCCTAATGCCCGCAAATGGGCTGCGTTATTTACCACAAAACAACTGTTGGCATCTTTGACAAAAATAAAATCCGGGACGTTATCAATCACTGTTTGAAGCAGATTGTGTTTCTCAAGCAGTTCCTTTTCAACCGTTTCACGCTCGATTATCTGTTGCTCAAGTTGTTTATTGACCTGCTCTAACTCAGCAGTGCGTGCCGCCAGCCGTGTTGAAAGCTCAACCAGCTCATTTCTGTGAGCTTCTATGGTGATTAAATCGCGATACGAACGCAGCGAAGCCAGTATGGTTGTCACCAGTTTTTGCCGAGAAAATTCGGTTTTTATTTTGTAATCATTAATGTCGTATTTAAATATTACTTCTTGTTCTTTTTCTTTATTTGCTTGCCCCGTTAGCATCACTATCCGCATCAACTTGTTACCGGCATCGTTTCTAATGTAATCTGCTACCTGTAATCCGGAGTCCAGTTCCTCCATCACAACATCCAACAGAATTACGGCCGTATCCGGGTGTGCTTGAATTAATGATATTGCCTCAGCGCCGGAATAAGCCGAGACAAATTCTAACGGCTTCTCGCAGAAATCCAGGTTTTTCAGGAATAACTTAATCATCCTGTGACTATGAGGGTCGTCGTCGACCAGCATTATTTTCCAGCTTTTTCCTGAAACATCCAAAACTTTATCCTGCTTGCTATCGGAAAGGGAAGGACAGCTAACCATACCCGACATAATTTTCTCCTGATTGTCAACCAACCATTTAATTGATGCTGTCCGCAATTTTGGAGGGCCGTAGAAGGTGGAAGATTTAAAATGGTTTGTCAAACGCTGCACAGCATAATCCGCAATATTTACAATTTTGCTGAAAACTCCGCAGCAATAGCTTACTTGCCCTGGCGTCAACAAATATGAAACGAACACTTGCGCCTGCGGGCAGTGCAGGTGTAAACGAATAGCGGCCCCTCATTCGTTGGCACGCTCTGCGTTGGCCGCGTCTCCAGTTGTGCGGAGTTTTCAGAATCTTAATCTACTTATATTATCGGCTATTATATCCAATATCGCCATAAACAATACGTAAAGCTATTGCAACATAAAAATAAAAACAGGCCAGATGCGATTCAAGAGCAGTCACCTGGCAAAGTTTTCTCATTTTAATGGGCGTTTATAATCAGGTATCCGCTACAAGCACCGGCTAAATTATCGGCGCACGAAAAAACGGCGTGTAGGCACACCGAGGGTACAGGTTCAGCAAACCCGGTGCTGTGAGCCACCTAAGCGGGCGCGGTCAGGAGACCGGCCCAAGCGCGATCCCCTCATGCTCCAGCGTTGGAACGCCTAGACTCGATACAGCGCATCAGGTTGCACGCAAAGCGCAACGCAGGAGCGTGGTAACAAGAGGGGGCTGAGCGGTTACCTCTAACGCACTATAATTTGTGTCGACAGGGTCTCTGTTTTCTCCATAAAAATGACGTAAAGGTATAAAAAAGGTGCGGCGGCTGTAGAAGTTCTACAACCGCCGCAAATGTAAGGAGAGGAAAATGTGGGTTATCAAGATTATTTAGACGGAAAAATTCACCCTGCCGGGTTCGACAATCTGAGCTTGAGGCCGGCCATTTCTATTATACGTCTGAGTTTGTTCAGCGCGTTCTTTGGCCAGTTCGTGTCGAGCATACGCTTCCATCTGTTCCGCCTGGGCTGCTATCTGGTAATCCTGGCCCGATGGTTTTTCTGGTGCCAGGGCAGCCTGTTTTATAGCTCTGGCTTTTGCAATTGTAGCATCCGGATCATTGGGTACCGGAGATATATCCAGCGAAACCTCACCGCCAATAACGTATCGTTTACCATTTGGCCCTACCTCGTAATCATACCGTGGACCGCTTCTGGCGTACGCTCCGGCAGCATTTAAATGCGCCTGCTCGTGCCGTCGAACCTCTGCATCCCGCTTTTTTAATTCTTCAACCTGTTTTTCTTCTTCAGGGGTTAACTCAAGTGGCGATTGCGCCGCCAAGGCTGTCTCATTTTGAGGCAGCCCCACCCCAACCTGATTATTTATTGTGTTGTTGCTTATTGAAGAAATACCCGCTACAGACATAAAATCAGCAAATGGCCCTAATAAATGATGTTAAAGAAATATTTATCCGCAATACCGCAAAAGCCATCAGGTAAATTAAAGTGACCGGCACTTTTAGGGCCACTGAAAGTTGACCTGTATCTATATTTTAAGGGCCGGTCACTTGTAAGCTGCCGGGTTTTGCGGAACTGCATTTATCCTGTATTGAGTATCGGCCGTTTTTCTTAAAACTTTAGCAAAAAGTCAGGTAACTACTTAGGCACACACCTTTGTAGCCGCTATAGTAGCGTCCTTTTGCCGT
>CAYWSS010000197.1:0-9003 GCA_964460505.1 uncultured Caldilineaceae bacterium
GAATGGTGAATTTTAAACGAAATACCCGCCGGAAATTAAATTCAGGAAGGGTGACCGGCTAAAAAATAAAGCATTGTCCCGGAGTGGGATAAAAACCGGCCCAAAACCATTCACCGTTTATTATTCACCCTTTACAATTTTTCGGATGAACAGGCAAAAATTCAGCTTTTTACCCATTTGTTGCCCACTTTATTAGCTTGATGCGCATGGGGGTTCAGTCCTCCCCCTCGTGAAGGGGAGTTAGAGGGGGTGAATTTGGATCCACTCAGTCTCCTTTACTCTGAACTTTGTTCTTTAACCTGATACAAATTCTGGCGGGATACCCACCGATACCCCGTTAACTCCGGGGGAGTTGTGGCCGTGCTGTAGATGGGCGAATGGGGTAAATTTTGGGCGATAAAGACCGGCAGCGTGGTTAATGGTTGGCCATCCCCATTTTCGAGCCGCAGGTCAGGATGCGTCTGGCGCAAACTTTGCCGGTACCAATCGTACGCCAACAGATTGCCGCTGACTACGGCTACGTCCGGGCGTAACGCCAGCCCGTATCTGCCGTACCACAACGCAAAGGTGTGAGGATCATCATCTGTCAGAATAATTGATTCGGGAGACGCGCTTTGAAGGCTCTGCCGGGCGTAATGGCAGGCTTCGTAATCGCGGCTAAGGTCCTGATTTGAAAAATTCAGCAGAAGCGAAAATAACGGTAAACAGAGAATTACACCGCCAATATAACTGCCCCACCCAAATTTTGAAGCCAGGGTTTGTTGCAGCGCGGTTCCAATATCGTACAGCCCCCAGCCTATCCACAGGACAAACAGCAGCAAGGCCGGCAAAAGATAAACGTAGGAGTCTCCGGTGTTGTAGCCAATGGCGTAAATAGAGATGAGCAGAAACGAAATCAACGAGCCTGCGGCCAGCCGCCGGTTGAACAACCCCAACCGGTACAGCCCCAACAGCCCCACCGGCACGCCCCACCACAAAAAGGCCCGGCCAACCAACCTCAGTTCTACCCCTATCCGGGCGGGGACAAAGCCCTGAGGAACATCAAAAAGAAATTGACGGTAAGCCTGGGCACTGACCAACCACACAAAATTGGGCCAGGTGGTAGCCATACCCCAGTTAAGCGGTGGCAGAGAGGAAGCTCGCCACGGAATAATCAGGTAAACCATCAATCCGCTGCAAAAGGCCGCGCCGGCGGCAGATAGTTGCCGCCGGCGCCATCTGACTTTCAGATTCAAAACCACTGCCGGCAGAAAGAGAAGAATAGAGAGGTGGTTCCCCAGGCTCACCCCCAATAGCCAGGCCAGAAGCGGAAGCAGCCATTTTTCATTGGCGGGTTGAAGTTTTAATGCGCCAAACAGCAGCACGGCTGCAAACAGCACATTGAGCGCGTATACTTCGGCAATAATGGCCTGCGACCAATATATATTGGAAAAGGCCAGGGTTAAAGCCGCCGCTACCGCACAGAGCCAGATGAGATGCCGTGAGTAGGGCAGCGCCTCACCGGTCTGGGCAGGCATTGCCGATGCCGGCAATAATGTTTGAATAATTATCAATCCCGCCAGGGCCGCCGCCATAGCCGCGCACGTGGCCGAGAGCAAATTCAGACGGTAGGCCACATCGCCCGCCGGTATCAGCTCAAAGAGTTCGCCCAACAGCAGGTAGGTGGGGTACCCCGGCGGGTGAGGAACCCCGTTCACTGCCACCGCGGTGGCAAAATCTCCGCTATCGACGCCGCTGTTTTGCCAGGTAATCGTCGGAGCCAGAGTCAGTATATAAATTGTTAAAGAGCCAAGAAACAGCGTAAAGAAGACTGTTCGGGATGTATTTTCCATTTTAAACTATGGAGTATTTTTCAGGATAACAGGTAAATAAAAAGGGTAACTCAGGCTTGGTGTTGCCGACTGCTCATTGTTGCTCTCATCCGGGTCAAATTCGTTCCCGCTCACCCGGATGCTGCTGATTGTGAATGAGTTTCCGGCGTTTCGGGTGGCCGTAACCGTTAACGTCACCTGAATGGTGCTATTCAGACTGCCTATCTGCCAAAGACCATTAGCGTCAGAATAGACGCCCCGGGTGGCATGGGATGAACTCAAATTGAGCCCCTCCGGCAGTAAAAAATTACTGACCGCCACACCGGTGGCGTCATCAGGGCCGATATTCTGCACCCCGACAATATAATTAATTGTATCGACACCGGCATCAGAAGATGCAAATAAGGACAGATCGGCATTGGCCACGGGCGTAATTGTCACCCCGGCAGTGTTGTCATCTAAAGCAAGATCACTCTCGGTGCTGCTGACCGTGACTGTGTTGGTCATAGTATTACCACCCCGGCCGGTATTGACCTGAACAGAAAGGGTGAGCGATGCCGTGCTGTTAAGCGCCAGATTTCCAACATCCCAGCGACCGGTGGCGGCGGCAAAGCTGCCGTGAGAGGCGGCGTAATCGCCAAAAGTCAACCCGGCCGGCAGCATCTCGCTGACCCAAACATCGGTCGCGGTATCAGGCCCCAGGTTTAAGACGCTAAGGGTATAAGTGATAGCGCTGCCGGTGTACGGCGTGTCGGTATCAACTATTTTCGACAAAACCAAATCGGCATTGCCTACGGGGTGAGTGGCTGCCGGCCGGCTGTTGTTACCCGGCTGGAGATCAGCTTCCAGCGCAAAAACGGTGGCTGTGTTATTAATAGCCTTGCCCCCCTGTCCCGTGTTTATTGCGGCAGAAAGAACGAGCGCAGCCGTGGTGTTAACGGGAAGATCGCCAATGGCCCACACACCGCTGGTATGGGTGTATATTCCCTGAGAGGCGGAATAGCCGCCAAATGTTAATCCGTTTGGCAACAGTTCATTCACCGCAACGTTGTGAGCAAGGTTGGGGCCAGAGTTGGTCACTACCAGCGTATAGGTAACGGTACTGCCGGTGTAGGGGGCATCATCAGAAACGGATTTAAACAGGGCCAGATCAGCATTGTTCACCGGAATAATGGTTTCTGTGGCACTGTTGTTGGCCGGGATTAGGTCAGGCTCGTTACCGCTGACCTCTGCCGTGTTAACCAGGTTGTTCCCTCCCTCCGTCTTTTCAACAGTGGCAGAAATGGTGAGCCTGGCCACGGCATCAGCAGTGAGATTGCCAATTGCCCATTGACCGGTGGAATTGGTGTATACTCCTTGCGAGGCTGTGTATCCGGCAAAGACCAATCCGTCCGGTAATTGTTCATTAACAACGACGCTTGTGGCCAAATCCGGGCCATTGTTGGTGACAACAAGGGTGTAAGTCACGGTATCGGCGGTATAGGGGTTATTGTTACCGGCTGATTTTGACAGTGAAAGATCGGCGTTGGTTCGGGGCACAATCAATACGCCGGCGGTATTGTTGAATAAGACCGGATCATCTCCGCTGGCGCTTACGCCGGCTGTGTTGGTGATAATATTCCCGGCCTGGTTGGCTTCCACCTGAACCGTGAGGGTCAGGGTCGCAATTTCGTCAACCGGCAAGTCATCAATATTCCAAAGATTGGCCCCGGCGTTGTACGCCCCCCGAGAAGCGCGGCTGCTTTTGTAGATTATGCCTTCCGGCAAAGAATCATCAACCAGCACACGGGTGGCGATATCCGGGCCGCTGTTGGTAACAACCAGGGTGTAGGTAATGGCAGCGCCGGTGTACGGCGAAGCGTCACTGACCGATTTGGCCAGACTCAGGTCGGCGCTGCCGATGGGTTCAACATCCACTTCGGCAAGATTGTTCTCCGGCCCGGGGTCCGCTTCTGCGGCGGACACTTCGGCCCGATTAATCAGGTTGTTCCCAACCTGCCCGCTGTTCACCCGCGCAGAAACGGTCAGTGAGGCGGTGGCGCGGGGCGGCAGGCTGCCGATGGCCCACAAACCATCGCTGCCGGTGTATACTCCCTGCGAGACCGTGTATGCCCCCAGGGTCAACCCGGCGGGCATCGGGTCGGTGAGCACAACGGTGGTGGCTGCCTCCGGGCCGCTGTTTGTGACGATGATTGTGTAGGTAATGGTGTCGCCAACGTAGGGCGTGTGATCATTTACTATTTTACTCAGCACCAGGTCGGCGTTGGTCACCGGCACAATTTCTGCGCCGGCCGCGTCATTGGCCGGATTCAGGTCGGGAATGTCGTTACCCGCTGTGGCTGCATTGATGATTAATTGAGCGGCCTGACCCACATCCACCCCGGCCACAATATGCAACGTGGCTGTAGCATTGGCCGATAAGTTGCCCACCGCCCACAACCCGCTGCCCTCCAAATATCCCCCTTGAGAAGCAATGGAGTTGCCAAAGGTTACGCCCGCAGGTAATGAATCTGTAATTACCACGTTCCGGGCAGTATCCGGGCCGTAGTTGGTAACGGTCAGGGTGTATGTTATTGTGTCACCGGTGAAGGGGGCGGGGTTGTTTACCAATTTGGTCAGCGCCAGATCGGTGTTGGCCTCGGGGATAATCGTGGCGCCGGCCGTATTGTTGCCGGAAAACAGATCAAGCTCGGTGGCGCTGATGGTGGCAGAATTGGTAAGGGCCTGCCCCCCCTGGTCTCCATTTACCCGAACCGAAAGGGTCAACGCAGCCGGGCCGTTCGCCGCCAAATTTCCAACATTCCAGTGGCCGCCGGTATCAGAATAGGTACCCTGCGAGGCCGAATAACCCCCGAAGGTTACGCCCGCCGGCAGCAAATCATCGACAATAACACCGGTGGCGACATCCGGCCCGTTATTGGTGATGTTCAGGGTGTAAGTGATGCTGCTGCCCGTAAGGGGCGCGTCGTTATCAACCGACTTGGACACGGCCAGGTCAGCGATAACCGTGGGCGCAATGGAGGCCGCGGCCTTATTGTTTCCCGGCACAAGATCGACCCCTGCGGCGCTGATTGTGGCCGTGTTGGTCATTAAGTTGCCGCCCTGCCCCGTGTTCACCACGGCGGTAATCGTCAGGGCGGCTTGCTCATCCGGGGTCAACGTGCCCGCGGCCCACAAACCGGTCGAGCTGGTGTAGATTCCATGAGAGGCAGCGTATTGAGAAAAAGTTATGCCACCCGGCAACAAATCATCAACTTCAACACCGGTGGCAATGTCCGGGCCTTGGTTGGTAATGACCACGGTGTAGGTGATGGTATCTCCGGTGTAGGGCGTGTTGTCGCTAACGGTTTTGCTAACGGCCAGATCAGAAACCGGGGTGCCGTCATCTTCAACTGAAAGGACGCTGTGGGCTGTGTTGTCGGTTGCGTTTGTTTCGCCGGCCAGGGTATCTACCGTAACGTACCAGGTATAGTCACCCACCCCCACTGTCCAGGTGGTTTCGACTGTGGCAAATTGACCGCACCCCGGAATATCCTCCAAAATGTGGGGGGACCCAATCCGGGTAGAACCGGGATCATTCGGGTCGCCGTTCCAAAAGTTGACGGCAATGTTGTGCCCCGTGCCGGTGGTGGTATTGCCGCTATTGGCAATATTGGCGCGTAGCGTAACCGCCGCCAAATTTCCGGGGATCACCTGCGCAGGATTTGGGTTGGCGTTTAAATTTGTGGTCAACAGGTTAACCTGCGGTTGAGAAGCCAGAGGATTTGACGCGCCGGACACATAGTTTTGCCAGGTGGTGCCAAACGTGGTCAGGTTTTGGGAGTTGGGGTTAAACAGGTTGCCGTTCCAGTTGTTGTCGTTCATACTGTACCAGACCCAGCTTTGAACCAATCTGTTTTCATCCAACGGGTAGCCGATAGACGGGTCGGTGGTGTTAAACAGATAATCAAAAGAGCCGGTCATAAAATCGCGCACTTGCGGGCCGGTGATGGAATGTCCGCAAAAACTTTCGTAGATAACGCCAAACTCGGTATTGAGCAAGGGTTTATTTTGCTCGCCGTGGCCGGCCATCCAGGTGCGGAAATTTACAATATTAGCCTTAAATTCATCAAGGTTGTGATGCTCGTCAAAAATGGTTACTGAACATTCAGGCACGCCGTACAAAAATCCGTCGTGCGGGTCAAAGTTGTTGGTCGGATCAGAATCAAAGTTGCTAAATCCCGCCGGCACCTCGGCCCCCCAACTGCCTTCCACCTCACGCAGCAAAAAAGTGTGAAACACCCACACCTCAATATCGTCGCCCATCGAATGGCCAAATTGGGCCTGATAACTGTTCCACACGCGATCCAGATACGCCAGGCGGAGGGGCGAGGCCAGAATAACCGACCCAACCGCAATTCTGGCCGTGGGGTCGGCGGTTTTGATAATCTCCCGGATTTGATGGTATGCCGTTGCATATAATTCGGGGAGCATTTCGTCCTGCCCCCCCTCATTCCAATCGGGGCGCTCAATTTCGTTACCAATTCGCCAAATTGCGCCCGGCTGGGCAGCGGCTATATTGGCAATGGAATTAAGGCCGGGAGAGACCGTATAAGTGTAGGGTTCCACATACTCTCCAACACATTGCACCCCACACTCCTTAAGCTGGTGTACCCGCACCGTCTGAATGAACTGCACCCCGGCCGGCAGCCCAATCTGGGCCGTGGGATTACTTCCGGCAGACCAATCCAGGTACACCCCCACATTCAACGGTTCCAGATTGTAGCCCACCGCATCGGGGGTTACGCCGCCCACGCCCAACCGGCAGTTGGGAAATGGATCCTGCGCCTGAGCAGGATAAACGAAGCCGGCAGAAATTAGTGTGGCAAAAATGATGGTGCAGATTGGCTTTATAATATTACGGACGGTAACGTTTGTAATTGTGTTCATAATCTCGATCAAAAAAGCTTAATTTTATACTGAACGGGCTTGAATTATATGCAAAAAAAGGAACACAGAGCGCGCGAAGAAGGCACAGAGGAGCGCAGAGAAAAATAAAAATCAAAACCCCTGTGCACTTTGCGTTTGCGCTCCTTCATGTAACTCTGTGTTCCTTTTTTGGTTTTGGTTCCCGGGTAGCAATTCCCGGTTTGACAATTATTGCCGGCATTTCAGAGCAGAATTTTCGAAATGATAGAATTTTGATTCGCCGCAGGTTCTGTAAATTCTGCGCTGACACCGACAAAAATCAGTCCGGCTAAGTGGTTATCGGCGGCACAGTTTCCAAAACGGAAAATTGCTGGTTTCCGGGCAGGGTTTCTCATTTGATTTCCGATCAGTATATTGCCGGGTCAGGGCAACCCTGACACAAACTGTTGGTGGGCCTGGCCCAGATCCGTCATCTTGCCGGACGTAAAATTGACAAAATTTCCGGTGGGGTAGCGATCATCGCTCAGGCTGTACCAGGCCCAGCGCTGAACCAACCGGTTATCGTCTGCCGGATAACCGGTGTTGGCATCGGCAGCCGTCAGAAAAAACTGATACGTTCCGAGCAAAAAATCCCGGACGCGCTCAAAGCCAAAACCGTAATCAACCGGCATGGCGATGCCGTACTCTGAAACAACCAACGGTTTATTTCGCTGCCCGCGCGCCGCCATCCACTGCCTGAAATTGATAATCTGCTGCTTAAACACATCCAGATCATCGTGATCGTCAACCTCAAATAGAATGCCCTGATCTGCATCCACCCCCGGTGGAATATCAACGCCCCAGCTATTCCGTTCCTCCCGCAAAATAAAGTTGTGAATATTCCAGACGTCAACCGGCATCCCGTCGTCGTATCGCTCCCGGTAGGCCGCCAAAACCATATCCAGATAGTGCAAGCGCAGCGGAGTGGGCTGGGTGACGCCCCCAATTGCTACCCGGCAGGTTGGGTCAGCTTCTTTTAAAAGGGGGTACAGATGGTGATACCATTCAGCATATTGGGCCGGGGTAACGTTGTCTTGCCAGATGACGTCAGGTTCGTTGCCAATGAACCACGTTGAGCCGGGGTTAGCCAACGCAGTCTCCCGGATAACTTGCGCTTCGGGGGAAAATCCGTCTGCCCGCAGGCGCACCATCTGCCAAAATTCAATCTGGTTAACCGGGGGCGGCAATCTATCCACGCGCCAGGACAGATACCAACCCAGGCCAAGCTGATTGGCCATTTCAGCGTCAAGCGGCGGGTAGGGAACACCTACCCCAAATCGATGTTGGGCCTCGCTGATTTTTGGAATGTCAGGGCCAGAATCGGTGGCGGGGGAGATGGGTGAAACAGTAAACCGGGGGGCTGTGGCCGCGGTTAAATTTGCGCCTGAATTTTTAACCGCAGCGGTGGCATCCACCGGTACTGCGGTCGGAACCAACGGCTCGCCCGGCCACAGTGGCAGGGCCGTTGGCGCCCTGGTTGGCGCAGCCCGTTTTGCCGGAACAATGGCCGGCGTTAAAGTTGCTGCCGGCGCGTCGGGCGTGGCCAAGGCGTCAGCATGATTTGTTGCCGGAAGCGGGCGGGCAGCGACCTCTATGGGGGCGGATACTGCTTTCGGATTCGCAGCCGGTATTCGACGCCAGCAGGTTACGCCCCCCAGAATCAGCAACCCGATAGCCACAGAGATCAGGGCAATGCCCGGCGTCTTTTTTACCATTACGCGCGTTTTACAAGTAACAGCCCACCAAAAATAAACAGTGCGCCTAAACACAAGGCGCACATCCAGCCTGCCCCGCCCAGCGCCCTGTCAAACAGTGATTGTGCTGCCGGCTCCGGTGCGAATGAATTTTGCCCGGGTTGGTCGATGTCCGGCTGCATAATTGTGGGCGCCGGCTGCTCGTTGGTGGCGGCGGCACCATCATTGACCGCCACCTGTTCCATCGTCGCTTCAGGCTCCACCCGGACTTCTTTGACAGGAACCTCCAAATCTGAATTGGGCGGGCGGCCCAACGCATCCGCACCATCCGCAGGCACCGAAGGCGCTTCCAATTCTGTGGGCACCTCCGGCCCGGCACCGGTCTGCTCCCGGTTATCTGTGGCTTCGCCGGGTTGGGCCTGCACCGGTTCAACCGTTTCTGTGGCTGTGGGCTGCGGGCGTGGAATTGGGGTATCTGTGGCGGCCGGCGGCGGGGCGGGGGGGGGGCGGCCCCCCCCCCCCCTTTCCTCCGCGCGCTCCTTTTTCTCTGG
>CAYWSS010000198.1:0-8988 GCA_964460505.1 uncultured Caldilineaceae bacterium
TTGAACCGTAAGATGACGCAAAGATCATTCTTGTCCAGCAAAAAAGCCCTGCACCAGGAAGTGCAGGGCTTTTTTATTTTAAAAGCGCGTGACGCTACTCGTACGCTTCCGGCGGCAGGCAGGCGCAAACCAGATTGCGGTCGCCGTACACGTTGTCGATGCGTGATACAAAGGGCCAGAATTTCGACTCCTTTACCCACGCGGTGGGAAAAGCGGCCTGCTCACGAGAGTAAGCCCGGTCCCACGCGCCGGCGGTGACCACCTCGGCGGTGTGGGGGGCGTGTTTGAGGGGGCTGGCGTTGGCCGCCATCTCGCCCGCTTCAATCGCCCGGATTTCATCCCGAATGGAGAGAAGCGCCTCGCAGAAGCGATCCAGTTCGGCTTTGGATTCGCTTTCGGTCGGCTCAATCATCAGCGTGCCGGCCACCGGAAAGGACATGGTGGGGGCGTGAAATCCGTAATCCATCAGCCGTTTGGCCACATCTTCCACCTCAACCCCGGCATCGTGCTTAAAGTGGCGAAAATCTACAATGCACTCGTGAGCCACCCAGCCGTTGCTGCCTTTGTACAGCACCGGGTAGTGCGGCTCCAGCCGTTTGGCGATATAGTTGGCGTTCAAAATGGAAATCCGGCTGGCGTCGGTTAACCCTGCCGTACCCATCATAGCAATGTAGGCGTAGGAGATAGGCAGCACGCTGGCGCTGCCCCAGGGCGCTGCCGACACCGCGCCCACGGCCTGTTCACTGCCTACGCCGGGAACCACGCCGTGTCCCGGCAAAAACGGAGCCAGATGGGAGGCCACACCGATAGGCCCCACGCCCGGCCCGCCTCCACCATGCGGAATGCTGAACGTTTTGTGCAGATTCAGGTGGCAGACATCGGCCCCAATTGTACCGGGGCTGGACAACCCCACCTGGGCGTTCATATTGGCGCCGTCCATATAAACCTGCCCGCCGCACTCGTGGATGATGTTGCAAATTTCCCGGATGGCTTCTTCAAATACGCCGTGCGTGCTGGGGTAAGTAACCATCAGCGCCGAAAGATTATCCCGATATTTTTCTGATTTTTCGCGCAAATCGGGTACATCAATGTTGCCCTGATCGTCACATTTTACCACGACCACTTTCATGCCGGCCATTGCGGCGCTGGCCGGGTTGGTGCCGTGAGCCGAACTGGGGATGAGGCACACCTGGCGGTGCGTATCGCCACGTGACAGGTGGTAGGCGCGAATGGTCAGCAGGCCGCTGTATTCGCCCTGCGAACCGGCATTGGGCTGCACCGATACGGCGGCAAAGCCGGTAATTTCGGCCAGCCACGCTTCCAGCCGCTCAAACAAAATCCGGTAGCCCTCGGCCTGATCCAGCGGCACAAAGGGGTGCAGCGCGCCAAATTCGGGCCAGGTGACCGGCATCATCTCGGTGGTAGCGTTCAGTTTCATGGTGCAGGAACCCAGCGGAGTCATAGAGTGGGTCAGCGACAGGTCTCGCGATTGCAGCCGGGTGATGTAGCGCATAAGTTCCGTTTCGGAGCGATAGGTGTGAAAAACGGGGTGGGTCATAAATTTACTGGCGCGTCCGAACGCTGCCGGGTAGGCCAGTTCGGCGTTGTCAACCATCGCCTCAATTTCTATTTCATCCGCTTTGGCCCCAAAAATTTCAAGCAGATCGTGAACATCTACCGCCCGGGTCGCTTCGTCCAGCGAAATGCCGATGACTCCATCGTCAAAGTAGCGCAGGTTGATTTCTTTGGCCAACGCGGCCGCCTGTACGTCATCCTGCGAGTGGGGGCCGCCCGCCGCTACTGTCACCGTATCGAACAGCGGGCCTTTATTTATCAGGGAATATCCCAGTTGTTTCAAGCCATCGGCCAGCACGGTGGTCAGCAGTTGCACCCGTTGAGCAATGCGGGTCAGCCCTTCGGGGCCGTGGTAAACGGCATACATCGAGGCCATCACCGCCAGCAGCACCTGCGCGGTACAAATATTGCTGGTAGCTTTGTCCCGCCGAATGTGCTGCTCGCGGGTTTGCAGAGCCAGCCGCATAGCCGGTTTGCCGGTGGCATCCTGCGATACGCCTATCAGGCGGCCCGGCATCAGCCGTTTGTGTTTGTCTTTGGTCGACATAAATGCAGCGTGGGGGCCGCCGTAGCCCATCGGCACCCCAAAACGCTGGCTGTTGCCCACCACCACATCGGCCCCAAATTCACCGGGGGGGCGCAGCAGGGTCAGCGCCAGCAAATCAGAGGCCACCACCACCAGGGCGCCGGCCTCGTGGGCTTGCTCGCAAAACGCTTCGTAATCAAGAATCGAGCCGTTGCCGGCCGGATATTGCAGCAGCACCCCAAAGGTGGGCCGGCTGAAATCGTACTGAGTGTGATCGCCCACAATCACCTCGTAACCCAGCGGTTCGGCGCGGGTGCGCACCACGTCAATGGTTTGGGGGTGGCAAAGTTCTGAAACAAAAAATACGTTGGCTGTGGATCTGCGGGGTTGGGCCCGCTTGCAGAGTGTCATTGCTTCTGCGGCGGCAGTGGCCTCGTCCAACAACGAGGCGTTGGCAATTTCCATGCCGGTTAGATCAGACACCATTGTCTGGAAATTTAGCAGCGCTTCCAGCCGACCCTGCGCAATCTCGGCCTGATAGGGCGTGTACTGAGTGTACCAGCCGGGATTTTCCAAAATATTGCGCTGGATCACAGATGGTGTGATGCAACCGTAGTAGCCCATACCAATAAACGAGCGAAATACCTTGTTTTTGTTCGCCAGCTCACGCAAGTCAATCAACGCCCGAGATTCACTGAGCGCGTCGGGCAACGTTAGCGGTTGTTCAAGCCGGATGCCCGGCGGGATGGTGGCTCCAATTAACTCATCCATCGAAGCCACGCCCAACGTTTCCAGCATTTGCTCAACATCTTTTTCCCTGGGGCCCAAATGCCGGTTGGCAAAGGTGTCCGTGGGATTTAACAGTGTCATATTGGTTACATCACTCATATACAACCTCGCTTACCCTTCTGCTTCGGCCATTTTCTGGTAATCATCGCCAGAAAGCAAGCCATCCCACTCGTCCGGATTGGAGGAGGAAAATTTAATCATCCAGCCACCGCCGTAGGGATCGCTGTTTACCTGTTCCGGTTCATCCTCCAGCGATTCGTTGACTTCTACAATTTTGCCACCCATAGGCATGTACAGGTCGCTGGCGGCTTTCACCGATTCGACCACGCCAAACACATCACCTTTGGCCAGAGTATCGCCCACAGCAGGCAACTCCACGTACACCACATCGCTCAGGCTGTCCTGCGCGTGATCGGTGATGCCGGCCACGATTAAATCGCCTTCTTTGCGCGCCCACTCGTGGCTTTCCTGATATTTGGCATTTGGATCCAGATTCATTTGAAATCCCCTTTCTGATTTTCTAATTTATATTGGTTACTATTCAGCAAACATGTCATTCTGAGGCCGTAAGCCGAAGAATCTCCATGTGACGATACTTGGCTTTGCTTTTGGGATCTGTCACGGAGATTCTTCGCTCGTACCTCGCTCAGAATGACATAACATGAACAGTTAGTTACATTGATTGATTGATTACCCCTCATCTGCCTACCGGCTACTGATCCTGCTATCGATACGCCGGTTTGTAGAAGGGGCGTTTTACCACAACAGCGGATTTGGGTTTGTTGCGCACCATAATTTGAATTTCGGTGCCAATTTTGGCGTATTGGGGCGGCACAAAGGCGTGGCCGCAATATTTGTTGGCCGTGGGCGCGTACAGGCCGGTCACCACCGCGCCAATTTCCTCGCCATCGGCGTTGACCACAGGATAGCCCTGGCGCGGCACCCCTTTTGTGGTCAGTTCAAATCCAATGATTTTTTTAGGAAGCCCCGCTTCTTTTTGTTTGAGCAGCGCTTCTTTGCCGATAAAATCTGTGTTAAATTTGCAGGCCCAGCCCAAGCGGGCCTCAAGCGGGGTGATGTCATCGGTAATTTCGTGGCCGTACAGGGGAAAGGCCGGCTCAAAGCGCAGGCTGTCGCGGGCGGCCAACCCAATGGGTTTTATTTCGATGCCGGCCTTGTTGCCCGTGTTGAGAATCAATTCCCAGATTTTAACAGCCTGCTCCGCGGAAAAGAAAATTTCCACGCCATCCTCGCCGGTGTAGCCGGTACGGCCAATGATGGTGGCAACGCCGTCAATTTCGGTCTCAACAGCAGAAAAGCGCGGCGCCGCTTCAGCATCCACCGGCACCAGCTGATCCAGCAGCCTGATAGCGTTTGGCCCTTGCAGGGCCACCATGTAGGTTTCCTCCGAAACATCGGTCAACGTAACGTCAAAACCCCCGGTGTTTTGTTGCATCCACTCAAAATCTTTGCTCAGGTTATCGGCATTAACCACCACAAACCAACGACCCGGCAACTTGTACACAAAGATATCATCAATTACGCCGCCGGAGGCGTGGCACATTAACGAATAATGGGCCTCGTTTTCTGCCATCCGGCTAACGTCCCAGGTAACAACCCGGTTTAAATAGGCTTCGGCATCCGGGCCGGTTACGGTAAACTGGCCCATATGATCAATGTCAAACAGGCCCGCCGAACGACGGGTAGTGTGGTGCTCCTCAATGGGGCCGGTGGGGTATTGCACCGGCATTTCCCACCCGGCAAACGGCACCATACGCCCCCCATGATCAACATGCCATTGATAGAGATTGGTTCGTTTTAAATCGTGGCTCATATGCACTCCTTTGATGCTATTTTTTTGTATGTATAAAGGGTCCGCTACTTCTTTCACAAATAAAAAACGGGCATCAGATGGTTTTCTGTGCCCGTGAACTCTGTCCTGAACCTGAGAGATTACCCCCACTAGCGAGGGCTGCCCCGTCGGTGCGGTTTTTACATTACGGGGGAAAAAACCCTTTGATGCAATATTAAAAAACCGACTCTCCAGAGTAGCTGTGAATACAACGACCCGTTTGCCTGAGAGTTTCAACAACGCGGCTGGACTGCTCGCATTGATTTGCCCCTTCGGCGGCCGAAAAATAGGGTTTAAGTGGGGACCGGCGCTCTCTCGTTGTAGGTTAACCAGCTCTTTTGATTGTGAAAAAAGTGTAGCACAACTTAGATAAAAAGTAAAGGAATTCTCAGTAAAGAACGCAGTTACAGGCATCTGCCAATTTGCAAAAATTCCCGGTTTGGAAATTGTGCCGCCGATAATTACTCAGTCGGGCTGGTTTTTGTTGGCATAAGAGCAGAATTGACAGAACTACGGCGAATCAAAATTCTATCATTCTGAAAATTCTGCTCTGAAATACTCACAAGCGCAACAATTTTCACACTCTAATTGTCAAACCGGAAATTGCCTGCCAATTTGCAACATTCCAGGAATCAACGTCAAGGCCCAAAATTACCAGGACACCGGGGTTTTTTTGTGTTTTTCAAAAATATTCCTCCGTGTAACTTGTGATTTGTGTAGTTACAAAAATTCGTAAAATTCGCGATTAGATTTTTTTCCTTTTGTCAGTCCGGGTGTGCCCAAAGTCAAGCGCAAATCTCCACCAGCGCCTCAAACGCATCTTTGAAACATTTTTCGGGAGCCAGCAGCACCCCCGCCCCCACCATACCGACCCCGGGATTCTTGTGGGCAATGCCGGTATTCAGGCGCGGCAGCAGGCCGGTTTCCATCACTTTCCGCACGTCGATACCCAACGGCGTACCCCGGAAATTGAGCGGCGGAATGGAAAAATTATCGTGCTCGGCAAAGGTGATTTCGTACATTTCCAGGGTGGCTTCCAGCGCCATTTGGGGCGTTCCCCCCACAAACTGGGTGATGGCCGGGGCCGAGGCCATGGCAAAGCCGCCGTAGCCGGCCGTTTCGGTGATGGTGCTGTCGCCGATGTCCGGGTTAGCATCGGCCTCCGTATAGCCAGGGAAGTAGAGGCCCTGCACCCGGCCGGCCGGGGCAGTGAACCAGCGATCCGGCATACCGGCCATTTTGATGCCAAAGTCGGTGCCATTGCGAGCCATGACTGTTAGCACGCTGCTACCCTCAACGCCCTCGGCCGGTTCCAATGCGGCTTTGCCGGCGGGCATACTTAAATTGAGAAAGAAATGGTCGTTGCCGTCAATAAATTCGATGATGCGGGCCAGCGTTTCATTATTTTGGCTGGTGCGAGCCAGCGCCGGGCCAATGGCCCGCAAAAACAACGAGGTTCCGGCCCGGTTGCGATTGTGCCCCTCATCGCCCATGTGCAGGGCCTGCGCAATGAGGCTGCGTATATCGATGCCGGATGGCAGGGATTGCAGCGCCCGGTCCAGGGCCGGGTAGAGATCGGTTTCCATCCATTTGAGGTGCCGGTACACCTCTGGCCCCATGCCGCCATAACGCAGCACCTTGCCCAATCCCTCGTTTTGAGTGCAAAAAGCAACATTGCCAAAGGCCTTGTTTTCCACAATAAATACCGGCATGCCGGGCGACAGCACGCCGGCCATAGGCCCCACCGCGTGGTAGTGGTGGCACGGCGCAAATTCAACCCCGCCCGATGCGGCAATTTGCTCTGCTTCTTCTTCGTTGTTGGCGATACCTTCATAAATAAGGGCGCCCATCACTGCCCCGCGCTGGGGACCACACATTCTATCCCATGTAATGGGCGGGCCGGCGTGCAGAATGAGGCGGTCATGCATGCCGGGGATCACCTTGCGGGCCATGCCCATGCCCACCAATACCGGGCGGGCCTGCATAATGCGCCGGCACACCTTGTCGTTGGCATCATCAATGGTTACGCCGCTTTGGGTCATCCGCAGCCGGGGAACACCCTCAGCCGGCGGCCGCCAATCGACCTGGATGGCCGGGCGACCCTGATCGCGCACGCTTTCGGCCATGCTTTCCAGACCTACGTTGACTACAGTAAGCGGTTGGTTAAAAATATCGTTAATTTTTTTAGACATTGTCATTGGTCGTTCCAGAATTGTTTTCTGTTTGTATGGGTTTGCATTAATATTGCATCTGTACCATTATAGCCATCAATGGAAATAATCTCCAATATACAGCTTATCAGAATGAATGCAAACAGACGAGTCGGGTATTCTAAAAATCAACGCAAAGTCGCAATGGAACAAGACGCAAAGGTTTTTTACCCCAAGGGTACGCTGCGCCTGCGCCTTGGCGGCCTTGCGGCTTTGCATTAAAATCAGAGTTGTTCCTCAATAAGCAACGCAGAAAATTTGGACACATTTTATTAAGGACGCAGACGAAAACAGACAAGCACGGATATTTAAAATCTTTTTTCCGCGTTCATCCGCGCTTGTCTGTGTCCTGCAAATGAGATAACCTTATTAGGGAACAAGTCTACTGTTCAACATTTTCTTGACCCTTACACTTTTTTGACAATTCCCAAAGTTTTGAGATACTGATAGCCGATTGCGTCCCGTTTAACCGACGGGTGTTTAAAATTATCAATTAAATGGAGAAGAGTACCCGATGACCACCGAAACAAAAAGTCGAATTCTATTTACCACCCTCATCCTGGCCGGTATGTCACCCAGTTGTTATTTATTGTCAGTGAGAGAGTTTGTTCTGTACGGCGTTTTTCTACTGATAGCCGGCCTGGTTCTGCTGGGGTGGCTCTGGAAACCGTGGCAGTTAATGAAGTAGAGCATGTCGAGCATGTCATCAATAAGCCCCCGGAAAAAACTCCGGGGGCTGTATACCCAGCATCATCCTGATCTACCCCTGTTTTGAGCATTGATCTGTGTAGAACCGGCCAATGAATACTCATACAGAAGAGAAAGCCATATCCGTAACAGCCACGCTCATTGTAATTGTTGTGGTTTCTCTCTTTTTCCTTATAACCATAGCCGCATTTTTAGGGATCGGTTTGCCCTCCACCGTATCTTCCACCGCCGATGGTGTAACCTGGACACAAGATTTAGCCGGAACGCCATTCGGGGCACTGGCGCTGATTGGGGTGTTTATGGTATTCGGAACCGTCGGCGTTCCGATAGCGCTGCTGGGCACAACCACGGGCGTTGTAGCCGGACCGTTCCTTGGTTTTTTTGTGTCGATGGCGGGTGTCACCCTGATTATCTCCTTTGACTTCATTCTGGGCTACCGCTTTGGCCCTCGAATGAAACGCTGGTTGGCAAACGAACACGTAGACGAGGTCAGAGCAAAATTCAATAGCGGCATCAGGGGCGTGGTCGCCCTGCGTCTGGTACCCATGATACCGTTTATGATTATCAATCTGCTGGCGGGCGTGACAAAACTTCGGTTTGACACTTATATGCTCGGCTCCATTGTGGGGATGATGCCCAAAATCATCCTCTATTCATTTTTTGGCAGCCAATTGGCCCTGGTATTAAAACACCCCCTCCCTCCGAATGTTATCATTTTGGGGACTCTTATCCTTATTTTGGGTGTCCTCACCTGGGTACTGCACCGGCTTTTAGGGAAACGGCGCACTCAGTGACCCCCCCCCTCCTCCATCAGCCGCAAAAACGATCCTTCCTGTCAAAAAATTGGGCCGGCCTCCTCCTGCCGGCAGCAAGTCTGATTGCCTACGCCGGAATGGTGGGCGTACACCTGCAATATGGCACACTGCGCGATACCCACACGCCCAACACCTTGTTCTGGTACGGGCTGGCTTTCATCGCCTATCTGGGCACGCTGCTGTGGGTAGAGCGGCGTTGCGGCCTCAACCTGAAATTTATTTTTGCAGCAGCCCTGCTTTTCAGAACGCTGCTGCTGTTCATCCCCCCCACCCTGTCCGACGATGTTTACCGCTACATTTGGGATGGACACGTGGCTATTAACGGAGTCAGCCCCTACGCCCTGCCCATCGATTCCCCGGCGCTGGATTATCTGGATGCCCCGCTGCGGGCACTGGCCAACAACAACTGGATGGCCAGCCCCTATTTGCCGGCGGCCCAATATCTGTTTTATGCACTCACCGCGTTTCTCCCGCCGGTACCGCTTATCTTTCAAGTGATGATGCTGGGGCTGG
>CAYWSS010000199.1:0-8976 GCA_964460505.1 uncultured Caldilineaceae bacterium
AGAGCAGGACCTACGGCAGAATTAAAGGATTTTTAGCCTGTCATTCAGAAAATCCTGCTCTACACGATGGGGACAAAGCGCATTTCAATTAAATCGATATAATGTCTAATGTTCGTAGCCAGATACGCAGCGCAGTGGACCTTCGGCCGGCTAAAGCCACTCTGCTTTCGCTTCAAGGCTGACTACGAGCGGATAATATCTGAAAATAAAGGGTAGGTCACAGGCCCTCGGCCCACTACAGCCGAGACTTCGCGACTTTGCCGGGGTTGGGAGTTAGGCACGCCAGGAAAATACGGGTCGTTTGATGTAAGAGAGTTCCAGAATTTCCCAGTACCTGTTGGTCTGGACAGGTAAAATGATCCCAAAGATTAAGACCGCCGTGATGCGTATTGCGTAAGGATTACGGTCTGGAACTGTCTTACAGAAATCATCAATTCAACACTCTCTTTCTGGAAAGATATATGCACTCTATGTTACAGATAACCTTAAACTTTTTCTACGGGAAATTCCAAACAATTGACGGACAGTAGCGGTATGCCCAAATCGCGCAGGCGATTCAGCAGGCCAAATAGTGCCGCCTGATCCGGTACCGGCCCGGTTAGGACAGTAGTTCCGTTGGCCTGGTGAGCTATATTCAACCCGTTCATTACCCGTACTCTTCGTTTGTCCAAATGCCCCTTTACCTGAACTTTGTATACCCATTGCGTGTTTCTGTTTAAATATGCCTTTGTCATTTGTTCTTCTCCTAAGTATGCGTTATTGGCAATGAACTGTTTGCGCGTTTTACATTTTTTGTCTTTATGGCCATTTTATCATTAGCCCCGGTGTAGTGTCATTCACCAAAAGGTGAAGAGCCGGAAACAAAAGGTTGATTTTTGTCGTATACAGTTTGGCGTATAATTGAATTGTGCAGGTTTCAAGGTGCAGGGCGCCGGGGTGCATAGGCGCAGGGTGCAGGGGATAGGGGCGTATATTTGCGTTTCTCCCAGGCTAAGAAAATTTTTGCGGACAACGGAACTTTTCTTAACACAGGGGACGCAAAGTAGGCACAGAGTTCTTAAAGTTGTTCTTTGTGCGCTTTGTGAATTCTCTGTGCGCTTTGCGGCTGTGGTTAAAATTTTGGTTGCGGCTTTGCTGCGCAACGTAATACGTGTTGGGAAAGCTAAATTTTTGGAACTAACTATTTTTTGAGGTAAAAAAATATCTTATGAATAACAAGCTGGTTTTGCTGTTAATTGTGATGTTATCGCTTTTCGCTGTTGCTGGGTGCGGTTCGGAGACAACGCCACCCTCACCCCCCTCTGCGCCGGCCGGTGAGGATTGTAACTGTTCACCCGCCGATGTTTTTTTTCCGTACCAACCGGTGGCTGTTTTTGATGAGGTCAAGCTCAAAGAGCCGTCGGGCATTGTTTATCACCCGCAGTTAGAATCCCTGTTTGTCATTGGGGACAAAGCCGATCTCTCCCAACTTACCCCCGACGGTTTTAAGGTGCGGCAGGAAAAGCTGATTAAAGGGGCAAATCTGGAAGGTATCACCCTTAACCCATCAACCGGCATGCTGTATGTTGCTTATGAAGGTCACGACCGGATTATTGAAGTTGATCCCAACACATTTGCCGTTACCCGTGAAATGGCGGTTGATAGACTTTTTGAGGGCAAGCAACTGATTAAAGCCGGTGGCGGAGGGTTGGAAGGAATTGCGTTTGTGCCCGGTGCTACGCCCGATGATGCCGGATCATTTTACCTGACAAACCAAAGTTACAGACTTTCCGGCGATGACCCCTCGCTGATTTTGGAAGTGGTGATTGACGATTCCGGCGCGGAGCCTGTTGCCCGAATTGTACGTTCCTTTTCGGTGGGGGTAACCGATTTGTCGGGAATATTTTACCGGCCTGGCACTGAGCAGTTGATGGTTGTCAGTGATGTCAATAATTTGCTGCTGCACATCACCCGCGACGGCGAAGTTGTGCAAGCTTATGCCCTGCCGGGGCAGGATCAGGAAGGCATTGCTTTTGACGACAAAGGCTTCCTCTACATTAGCGAAGACTCAGGGAATTCCGGGAAAGTGATAAAATATCAACCGGCAGGTAGCAATTAGCAATGGGCAGTTGTCCACTGTTTAGGAACGAGAATCAAACATCCAAAAAACAGTTTATACCGATGCAGCAGGCACTTTACAATTACCATTCACCATTTTTTTGGACAAAAGGGGACAGCTATTTAATCTCAATTCCTTAAGGGATCAGCCCCAAATCCCTGGCGTTGGCGATGGCCTGAGTGCGGCTGTTGACTCCCAATTTGCCAAAGATGTTGCTGAGATGTTTTTTGACCGTGCCTACGGTAACATACAAAGTGCCGGCGGCTTCCTTGTTTGATTGGCCGGAGGCAATCACGCGTAAAACCTCTATTTCCCGCCCCGTCAATGGTTCTACCAGCGTGTCAAGCGTGCTGGAGGGCGAGGCGGGGGGAACAACTGCTTTTACGTCTTTGCTTTGCCCGGGCAAATCATAAATTGCGTATCGTTTGTGACCCGCATTCAGGATGGTGGTCACAAATTCCGGGGCAACGTGCCGCACATCCGGCAGTAATTTAAGTACCATCGGCCCTTCCTGCACAAAGGGGAGCACGTAATTTTCCGGTTGAGCCATTTGAATAGCCTGGGTAATTACTGCTTCTGACTCGCTTTTTTGGCCAAGGCCGGCCAGCGCTGCGGCCTGGAGGATATGCACAAAAATCAGAATCAGATTGCGGCCACTGTCGCGGGCAGAAACTTCAATCTGTGCCAGCAAATCTTTGGCCGGTTGGGGTTGATTTGTGTCCAGCAAATAGCGCGTATATATCAAGAGTTCAAGTTCCCTGGACATGGAAAGCGGGGCAGCATCGGGCATCTGCACGGTTTTGGCCCATTCCCTGACAGGGGCCAGACGGCCAAGTTTTAACTGAAATTCCGCAACCAGCGCTTTGGAAATAGTCAGGTATGCCTCAAAGTTTCCTTTGGTGGTCAGTTGCAAAATTTCTTTACTGGTTTTTAAGGCATCTTCCGGAAAGCCCATTGCATATTGCAAGTGGCACATCACCAGCTTGCCGGAAATATTAATTCCAATCATTCCGGTTTTGCCGGCCAGGTTTATTCCCTTTTGCAGGTGTTCGTAGGTTTGCTCCAGCTTGCCCGTATAAATTTCCATTTCTGCCAGAGTAATGTACGACAGATCGGCCATCGGCATAATCTGCCCTCTGTCATCGGTGCTTTCTTCAAGCGCGTTCCAGCATAAAACTTCGGCTTCTGCGCGTTTACCCTGGTAATTTAGCTGTTGAGCCAGGTTGGTTAACGCCCCCACAATCATCAGATAGTCGCCATGTTTTCGCCCCAGCGCCAACGCCCGTTGCAAAGTTTCAACCGCGCCCGTGGTATCACCCATATAATTTTGGGCTTCACCCAGCACAAGCAGCGCCATGCCACCAAAGAAGGTGTCGGTTTCATCCAGGTAGGGAATGGCCTCTTTGGCCAATTCAATACCGTCAGCATCTCCGGTAATGGCCAGACACGCTTTCAAGCTGAGCAGTTTTCCGCGTGTGGCCGGGGGAGCATTCCCGGTAATTTGCGCTTCTGCCGAGCGGGCATAGGAGTTTGCCACATCTGCCCCGCCCAGCATAAAGGCCACCCACCCTTTGTAAATGGACAGCTCGGGATGGCTGCGTACAAAATCATCGGGCAAGGCATTTAACCAGCGATCAAGTGTGAAAAAGGCGCCATTGCGCAGGGAAAAATCTGCGGCCTGCAAAATTAATTGCCCTGCATCAGGAATATCCTGAGCGGCCAGGCTGTGATCGATAGCTTCGCGCAGCAGGCCGTTTGCCTCAAACCAGCGAGCCGCCCGTTGGTGCAGCGGTTGCTTCTGCTCCGGTTCCAGTTCTGTTTGCAAAAATTCGGCAAACAGATGGTGATAACGATACCACTGCCGCCGGTCATCAAGTGGAATAAGAAACAGGTTGACCTGCTCCAGATAATTGAGTATCAGCCTGCTGTCAGGTTGGTCGGTTACGGCATTGCACAGCGGCGCAGAAAAACGATTCAAAATTGCCGTTTCCCGCAGGAACCGCCGGATATTTTTGGGTTGTTGATTGATGACCTCTTCTACCAGATAATCAATTACATATCGGTGACTGCCACTGAATGTCTCTATAAAATCTGCCACGTGCATCCGGCTGCGTCCCTGCAACGAAAGCGCGGCCAATTGCAAGCCGGCAATCCAGCCCTCGGTTCGCGCTTCCAACACGTCAATGGCCTCTGCCGTAAGCTGCAAATTCATCACTTTATTTAGAAAAGACGCAGCCTCTTCTGCGGTAAACCGGAGGTCTTCCTGCCGAATTTCTACCACCTGTCCCCTGGCCCGCAAGCGCGGAAGGGACAACGGCGGGTCTTCTCTGGTGGTAATGATCAGGTGCATTTGTGGCGGCTGGTGCGCCAGAATAAACTCAACCACCTCGTGAATGAATGAAGCGTAGATAAGATGGTAATCATCCAGTACCAGCGCAAATTTTTCGGGGATGCCGGTGAGATCGTTAATGAGTGTAGTTGCCAGAACTTCGGGGGGCGGCAATTGAGGCACGGCCAGCGGGCTTAATTCAATTGTAACCCCTATGTTTTGCAGCGCCGCCGTAAGGTAGGCAAAAAAGCGAATCGGATCATTGTCGCCCTCATCCAACGAGAACCAGGCCACTTTTTCTGGATGCACATCAACGGCAAATTGAGATATTGGCTGTAACCTGGCATCCCCATTATTGGCTAAATCCGGCGCGCCTCCGGTAAGCCAGCAATTGACCAGGGTGGTTTTTCCAAACCCGGCGGGGGCAACAACCAGAGTCAGGCGGCATCCCTGGTTCAACCCTTTATTTAACTGCCGGATCAGCCGGGGGCGGCGCACTAAATTTGACCGGGCGATTGATGCATAAAGCTTTGTGGCCAGTAGTGGAGCCGGTGTCGTGGCCGAGGTTCTTTTGGCGGGCCCTTTTTTGAGGCCCAAGGTTTTTAACGGGGGGGCCGGTGTCGCCAACCCGGTCAGCGCTTCAATCATTTTGTTAGCCGTTGTAAATCTTTTTAGCGGGTCTTCGGCCAGGGCGGTATTGAGAATCCGGCTAACTCCTGGAGGCACTGCTTCCGGCCACGTGCCGGGCAGGGTAAGCGGCATAAAATGGGCTTTCATTACGGCCAGGGGTGTTTGTCCTTGAAACAGTTGTTTACCGGTGAGCAGCTCAAACAAAATGCAACCCAGCGCATAAATATCTGACTGGGCGGTGGCAGGGATACCTTCCCACACTTCCGGGGCAATGTAGTTGGGGGTGCCCACAATGCTGCCGGCCATTTGCCTACTGTGGTCGCCGGCAAGTTGAGCCAGTCCAAAATCTGTCAGTTGCGGCCCCCGATCTTCATCAATTAAGATGTTGGCCGGTTTTAAATCGCGGTGCAGCACGCCGTGATTGTGCGCGTAATCCAGCCCGGTGGCAACAGCAGTAATCTGGCGAATGGCCTCTTTCCAGGGAATCTGCCCCATAGTGGAAATCATCTTATCCAGACCTGGCCCGCGCGCCAACCGCATAACAATAAACAGCCGTGTTCCGGTTTGGTAGATGTCGTAGATGGGTACAATGTGAGGATGGTCAAGTTGGGCGATGGTGCGGGCTTCGCGCCGGAATCGCTTCGCCCAATCAGCGTCGGCCAACAAAGCCGGACGCAGCTCTTTTAGGGCCACCGCGCGATTGAGGCTGGTATCATTGCCGCGATAAACAATGGCAAAACCACCCTGCCCAATTTCTTCAATTAACTGATATCGACCTACTTGTTCGAGCATGTGTGTGCTTCTTAACTATTGTGACACCCGGTATTCCGGTACAGTATACTATCACTGCTGTATCCCTGCCAAAATTGAGCCTTTTTTCACTTGTATCGCACTCCAGAAAAGTTTTCGCCCAACGACTTACGCAATACGCAATGCGGATGTTATTCAGAAAAAAACGCAGTTCCGCAAAACCCGGCAGGTTACAAGTGACCGGCACTTAAAATTAAGGACTCCTGTTTTCTCAGCCTTAGCTTCAGCCTGATTTTGCCACAAATTGCCTGCCGGCTGAATAGATATTTTCACTTTACATCTTCTTTACGGGCACAGGCTTGGGCGCAGTTGCCGGCGGAAGGCCTGATTTCGCGGTCGAGAAGTCGGTGAACTCTTTTTCTTCAAAATAGGTTTGAATGAGGCGTAAAGTGGCGTTGGTTGTTTCTTCTACATACTGGGCGGCCCGGCCAATGCTGTCCCGGTCATTAATATCCAACTGCAAAAGACGCAGCGCCGTTTGCGTTTGGAAGCTGTTAAGCACAATGGTTATCTGTCCCATATCGCCCATCAGCTTGTGAAGCCGTTGGATGGGTTTAAACAGAAATAACCCGGTCAGGTCTACCATGCCAAACCCGGCAGCCACAATGGCTTGCAGTTGGCCGATGTCGCCGGTAATTGCTGCAAAGGCCGGAATACTGAGCAGGAAAATTCCCACCAAAAACATGATGATTGACAGGCCAATGATGATCCAGTAAGATTTGGCCAATTTAGTGCGCAGCAGGGCCACCTCGTTTCTGGCACTTTCCAGAGTGTGGTGCATATAATCAATTAATTCACGGTTGGCACTGTCTACAGCTTGTTGCGATACTTGAACCTTTGGGATACTGTTGTTCATTTTGCCCTCCTCTGTAAATACCCCTCACCCCCCCAAGCCCCTCTCCCAAATTGGGAGAGGGGGAGTCGCGTCTGCGATGGGGGTGAGGGCAATTTTCATTTGCTGTGGTGTGCCGTAGGCTCATAGGCACTCCCTTGAAAATAAAGTTACACGGAGTTACACAGAGCCATCACAGAGAGGCCCAGAGAAAAACATTAAAAAACTTTGTGCACTTCGCGTCTGTGCTTGCTCAACGTTCTCTGTGTTCCTGATTTTCATTCTCGTTGCCGCCGAAGGCACAGGGACTGTCGCCCCCCTTGTAGAGATACTAATAGTGGTACTAAGGAATGGCGCGTAAATAACTTGTCCATTTGGTGATGGCAACATATTGCGTATTACTACGTACTCCGTTAAAGAGCAAAATTTGCGCAGTACGCAGTACGAAAAAATGGGTAAGTTAATTAATTTTCATTCCTAAAGTATTATACCGGATTTATTGTTCAGCCGATAGGTTGTGCGTCCCAAAATTTGGAAAAGCGCAGGGGGGAACGGGAGGATACCCCCCGAATCCCCCCAAGGTTTGTTTCGATTTTCCAAAATTGGCATAAACCCGCCAATAGGTTGTGGATTGAGTCTGGAGGTAATTGTGTTACAATGTGCCACCACACCGCCCAAAGAAGCTGCCGGGGGTGCGGGGTATTTACAGAGGAGAAAAAAATAGAGTCCCAAAATCCACCTGACCCCACGCTTATTTCTTCCAGCCAAAAACGAAGCCTGCCGGTAATTATTGTGGTGGCCTTGTTTGGCATTGCCCTTGGGTTTAATGTCAGCGTATTGGACCCATTCATTTTTAATGAAAAAGTTCGGATTTTGGCACCTCCCGAATTTAAGAATACCGCGTTGGGGGCAATCACAATTTTGGCGCTGCTGGTGGCTCTGGTTGCTCAACCGGTGGTCGGCCAGTGGAGCGACCGCACGCCCGGCAGCCGCTGGAAAAAGCGAGCTCCGTATTTGGGCGCGGGGGCTGTGGGGCTTTGTTTTGCGCTGGCAACCGTCGTCATGGCTAACAGCCTGCCGGTTTTAATTGCCGGGGCAATGCTGGTTTCTGCATTTTCTAATACTACGCAAGCGGCGTGGCAAGCGCTCATTCCGGATTTTGTGCCAAAATTTCAGCACGGCACCGCCGCCGGAACCAAAACCGTGATGGAGCTGATTGGCATTGTATTGGGGGTGGGGGTTGCCGGATATTTTTTATCACGTGGAAATTTGTGGGGCGCACCATTGGTAACTGTGTTGCTCTTTTTTGGAATTTTTATAATTACGGTAGCAGTACTGCCCAAGGTGCCGGTTGCTTCCGATGAAATATCGCCAACCCAGCCCAAAAATCCTTTTTCGGCGATGATTGCCGGCATCAAAGAGGCTCCCCCGGCCTTTTTGTGGTGGGCGCTAAATCGCTTCCTGTTTTGGGCTGCGGCTATTACTATCCGCACATTTATGCTGAATTTTCTGGAAGAAGTGATGAATTTTTCCCCGGCCGAGGCCCAGGCGTTGGGCAGCCGGATATTTATTATTTTGGGGCTGGGTGTGTTTGTGCTGGCGTTGCCTGCCGGTGCAGTAGCCGACCGGGTAGGGCGGCGGCCAATAATAGTTATGGCCGGGTTAATGACCGCCGCCGGAGCCTTGCTCATTGTTTTTGGGCGTGAACTCAATTTCATCTACGTGGCCGGTGGATTGATTGCCGTTGGCGCAGGAATTTTTGCCGGCCCCAGTTGGGCTTTGGCCACAGACCTGGCTCCACCGGACAAAGGGGCGTTATATTTGGCTCTGGCCAACGGAGCCACCGTATTGGGCAGCATCGGCGGGCGCTTTGGGGGCGGGCTTATTGATGGGGTCAATCTGGTGTTTGGTACTGTGGCTCTGGGGTATATGGTCAACTTTGGAATTGCCGCGCTGTTTTTTGTGGGCAGCAGTCTGGTTGCGCTGAAAATTCCGGAAACTACCCGGCGATAAAGGGCAACGTATTTCGTATTCCGTACTATGTACACTTGCGCCGTAATCGTTCACCCCCCTCAATCCCCCCGTTCACGGGGGGAGTTGGAGGATTACCCACTCGTCGCCCGTGAGTGTGCAATTCAGCCCTCAATCCCCCCGTTCACGGGGGGAGTTGGAGGGCATACGCATCAAGTTTATAATCAGGGTAACTTGAGGGCAATCGGGATGGATTTTACTCACAGGCTGAATAAAATTGTAAATGGTAAATTATGAATGGTAAAT
>CAYWSS010000200.1:0-8963 GCA_964460505.1 uncultured Caldilineaceae bacterium
AACGGCCTTCTTTTTCGTAAAAACAGAAACTTTAGAAAAAGTGTCCGGTAGTGAATGAAGATTTAAGATAGGGGTGTCCGTCAAAATTTTGCAGGAGGGTTGAGCAAGAAGAAAGGGAGGGACAAGATAGAGGGAAAAAGAAATGGAGAGCAGAAAATGAACATCAGGCAAGCAGAGGAAAAATGGCGAGAAGCCGGGGAAGAAGTGATCACGGGGATGAGGGAATGGCGAGAGCAACATCCCAAAGCAACCTTGAGAGTTGGTAATTGCCCATATCTGCCTGAGACCGCAGCGGTTTCCTTTGTATAACAAATTTTGCTATCACTCCTGGGAAACTTACGAGCATTTTGGGAAGATCAGTCGTAAAACCTCTGCGGTCTGGCGCAATATTAGACTTATGGGTAATCACCAGCTTGAAAGAGATAGAAAGCGCATTGGATGAAAGGTTGGCCCGGTTGCGAGGGCTTTAGTAAATTTTTGACCTTACACTGAGTCGAAAGCAAGTTACACCGAGACGAGAACTTGAGGTAAACTTGCCTAAATTAAACTCAGGGGATCAAAAATAAAAAAAGAAATAGCCGAGTACAAAAAATATTTACAACAGCGATACCCCGAGAGCAGCACCACGAAGCACTATGGGAGTGATTTGGGGATTTTTAATCAATTTGTCGGTGAGAAATCACCACGAGAGATTACTCTCAAAATGATTGATGCCTTCGGGCAAAAGCAAAGTCATCAAAAGCTAAAACCAAGAACCATCAACCGGCGTTTAGAAATGGTGCGTAAATAACTTGCCCAATTGGTAATGGCGATATATTGCGTATTGCGTACTCCGTAAAGAGTAAAATTTACGCAATACGCAGTACGCAACACTTGCGCCGGACCCCTGCGGGTCAGTGCAGGTGTACGAGAAAATGGGTAAGTTAATTAATTCTCATTCCATATCCAGTTTCAAAATGGTACTGTCCAGACAGACCTTTTCTGGCCCTGGTTTTCGGTTTAATAATTTGGGTGTGTTTCATTTACTTAATCAGAGGCGGCTGCGGCTTCGACAAGCTCTGCCTACCCCTCTCGCACTTAAAGCAGATGAAACACACCCTAATAATCTTGTATCGAGGGCAAGCGTATGCTATAATCCCCCTCTTGATGAATCCCCACAAAGCTACACACTACACACCAATGCCAAGAGATTAATATTTTATAAAGCGTTGCGCATTTGAGACCCCAATAATAGCCTGTTACTTTTATTATTAGGGGCATTTGGGTATTAATGCCATTTCAACGGGTCAACCTTATTTATATCTAAGGAGAGTGAAGCAATTATGACAGAAGTAAAGCAATCACAGGTCAAAGATTTTATGACAGTGCGTACGGCTCGTATACGCCACAACTCTAATATTCAGCACGCCGCCGAGATTGTGGCTTTATCTCACGTGAGCGATTTGATGGTCATTGATGATGATGATAATTTCCAGGGTGTCCTGTCGGAAGGCGATATTCTACGTACCGCTTTGCCCGATATTGATGAGATTTTGGAAGAGGGAGGCTCATTGGATGATGCTTTCGAGATTTTTCTAAGCAAAGGTCGGGGGTTGTCTGACCTACCGATTACGCCTCTTATTATAGAGGAGCCTATTATTGTTGATCCGGAAGATCATGTAGCAAGAGCTGCCACAGTATTATTAAACAAGCAGATTCGACTGTTACCTGTGATTAAAGACGGCAAACTGGTGGGTACGGTCTCCCGGGCCGATGTATGTCGAGCTATTGTAGGTACATTGTAGAGTAACTATACAAAGTAGAGTAACTCTACAAAGAAACAGGAGGTATACATTATGGCCGAGTTTGAAACCATACTTGGAGAGGACCGCCCTCCGGCTAACTTGATTGTTGAAAAAGGTGAAGTGGATACTACAGCGAGTGCTGGGGAGGGGGCCAAAACAGGGCATTTTGAGGGACAACAGGTAGCGGCTGGACAAAAGAAATGGGCTGGGGCAACTATTCCCGTTAATAAACATCAGGTCGTTATTGGTCGAGACGCAAGCATGACCGACGTTGTTCTAAAAGACCGGCTGGCTTCCCGCCGCCATGCTCGAATCAGTTGGAAAGCCATTGACTATATCATTGAAGACCTGAACAGTAGCAATGGCACCACCTTAAATGGAGCGTTGCTTACTAAGCCACACCTGCTCAAATCGGGGGATAAGATTGGTGTGGGGCAAAGTACGCTGTTATTTCAAGTCGTAGAGGCTGAAACAGCGATTGAGACCGCACCCCAGACCATTATCAAAAAACAGCCCCAGGATCGAGACCTTATCCCCGCCCGGATGATCCTGGACACCGCCACTAAAGCTAACCAACGGCTGGGCCATGAAAATTTAGGCTTTTTATCAGAGACACACGGTTTTTTACCGGCCACGCACCCCCCTCTTAAATTGCCGTCCGGTTATGAAGCGTGGGATGAGATGGCCGAACGTTTGCCTGACCTGTGGCGGGCCATTAGAGTTCGTCAGGCTCTACAGGATATGCCTGTTTTAAGCGCCGCTAAAGAAGATTTGCCGGATGAATATCTGTTACGGGCTTCGGTAATTATCAGCATGTTGGCTCACGCCTACCACCGCATCTCTGATAATCCCCCCGAAAAACCCATGCCCGATGGCGTTCAACTACCCTGGGAACAAATTACCCGCCGGCTCGACCGGCTGGCCCCGCATCTTTCTTATATCGACCTGATTCTCTACAATTGGCAATTGGTTGATCCAAATCTGGTTGATGACCCGTTCCAACTCAATAATCTGGAACTGCTGGTCTCAACGGTTGATAATCAGGAAGAAAAAGTTTTATACCTTATGCAGGTAGAAGCGCATTACAAAATTGGGCCAATTACCGGCGCTATTGTCCGTGCCCAAGAGGCGGTTTATCATGATGATGTTGAGGCTCTAAAAAAGGAGCTGATCTTTATTACCGATGGCATGCAACATTTTGGCAATAAGATTTTTATGGCCCTCAACCCTAATCCCTACAGCGATACCTATGTAGACCCGGTGGTTTGGGCCAAAACAGTGGCCCCTTTTGCCGTACCCTTTACCGAAGGTACGGTTGGGCCAAGCGGTGTTGGCGCCCCTCTTTTTCATATGCTGGATGTCTTCTTTAGTCGCCACGACTACAGCTCTCATTTGGGCAAAGAAATGCTCAACATGCGCAACTGGTACCCCAAACATTGGCGAGATTTTTTTGAGGCTCTTGATGAAATTTCTGTAGCCGAGTATGTAGCAAAACGCAACGATCCCCTGCTTAATGGTATCTATAAAGAAGCAGCTATGGGGTATGCCGGAGAAAGCGGTTTCTTAAGTGTACACAAATTAAAGGCTTATGGTTATTTGGATATTGCCTTTAAGGTGGGTCGTAGTGTAACCATTGGCGGGTTTAGCGGCTTGTTTAAAGACCGTGTTTGGGACCTTGCCGTTGATGAGTTGGACTTTTCCCAGGATGAACGGGTCAGTGCTTCTCCCCAGGCCAGCCATCACGCTCCCATTAAAAAGATAGAAGTGACCAACCCCGCAGGTGATACCACCAAATGGGTTAAGCGGGTTGTGTTTGATGTGTCGCAAACCGGCATCCGTTATCTGCCCGGCGACCGCTGTGCCATCTTACCCGAAAATAACGATGACCTGATTGATAAAACTCTGGTGGCCCTGCATGCTAAAGGGTATGAAAAAATAACCCTAACCGCCCAATGGCGCGAGGCGGTGAAGTTGAGATATGGCTATGATGAGGAGACCACCACCCTCCCCTTGCGTACCTTGCTTAAATTTGGGCGGATCCGGCCGGTAGAGCGTCCGGTAGCCAAAGCCCTGTATGCTATTAGCCTTAATGGTAAATTACGACACATTGTTGATACCCGGGCTGAGGATCAGTGGGAATTGTGGGACTTGCTCAATGTAATTACGCAAGCCGGGTTTGATCCTAAACGGCTCTGGAAAGCCCACCCCGGTGAACGGGAGCATATCTGCCGCATTGTCCCCCCGGAGTCGTTCCGCATGTACTCCATCTCTTCCACTATGGATCACAGTTCGCTTGATGGGGCTAAAGAATTAACCTTAACCATTGGCCGCTTGCTCTATAATACCAAAGACACCGACGTATCACAGGCCGATGACCGCTATGGCACAACGTCTCACTTTTTGGCTGATACCACCTTTACCAACTCCGAAGATCGAGGTCATGTATCGCTAAAATTGGTTCATCCCCCCCGCTTTAGTCTACCCGAAGACCCCAGTACCCCCATTGTGATGTTTGCCGGAGGAACGGGCGTGGCTCCCTTTAGGGGCTTTATTATAGAACGCGATCAACAAAAAAATGGGGGAGATAGCTGGCTCTTTTTGGGAACCCGCACCCGCCAGGAATTCTACTATAAAGAACAGTTTGAACCCATTGCCGCCAAAGGCCGTTTACATATTCGACCGGCCTTTTCGCGCGATGCGGTGGATACCAGGTTTGTTAAAAACGGTAAAGGCAGCGGTCACTACGTCTTTGAACCAGGCGAAAAACGGTACATTGGCGATGAGATGTTGCGCGAAGAGAACGCTAAAGCCTTGTGGGATATCCTCCGTAGTAAAAAAGATGGGGGGCTGGGGGGTCATCTGTACGTGTGTGGACGCACCGGCTTTGCTAACTCTGTAATGGATGCCATTAAAGAGATTTTGCGGCGTTACAGTCAAGGCTCCACAGAAGAGATAGAGACACAGGTCAACCAAATTCTCTATCGACTGGTGGGCGAAGAGCGCTACAAGCAAGACATCTTCACCACCTATACCGGCTCTCACATCGACCAGAAACGGGCTTACTACGCCTCTGAGATTGTGCTGCACAATAACCACACAGACGGCTTTTGGATGGTCATTAATGGCCGGGTTTACGACATGAATGAATTTGGCCATCTGCATGCCGGCGGCTTCAAGATTATCCACGGCTACGCCGGTATGGACGGAACCCAGGCCTATGAAAAAGTCCTGCACCACATCAACCCCGAGGTCGACTCGATGCTGGGTATGTATGAGCTGGGGATGGTGCATCGTTTGGATTTTGGCATGGAATGGGGGGTTGTGGTTAGCCCGGATGGCCTGCGCTTTATGTTGTTGGCTGATGTTTATCGAGCCTGGATTCGTTTCCTTTACAATGTGGTTGAAATGGAAAACGCACTCTATAACGACTACTCTCTAAAAGAACAAACCATCATTGCCAATGACTCACCCGATGCGTACCCGCCGATTAAATTGCAATATTTACTGGAAGTTCATGACCGTTTTATGCTTAATTTTGTGGCCGGAACCACCGGTCAAATTCTGGAAAATTTGTGGGCCGCTACCAGCAGTATATGTTCCAAAAATCAAGATGTACGCTGGATAAAAGATGAAATTGATCAAATTAACCAGAGTCAAGAGGCCGATACGGTCAGGCGATTGAGCCACGAGTTACAAAAACGCATTAACGAGATTGTTGAACAGCAGCCCGGTGAAGATGATCCAACCGTGACGTTGGTCAAAGATTACTGTGCTTTGTTAGATGTTGAGGATAAACGCTTTTTACATGAGATAAAAATGGCCGCCAGAGTGGGCGTACAAGTGTTTGAAGAGTTTGAACGCGATACCGTTCGGCTGGGCAACGAGCGGCTATTGGAAGCCATTAAACAGCTTCCCAGAGTGCTGGAAAGTTACCACGCCCGGGTATTATCTGGAGCCTTGAGCATTTTGTTGGCCCGCCCAGATTGATAGAGGTTAACGCCTGAGTAGTTACAGAACTTCACCGCTTTGGCGCCCAGAGATAATCTCTGTTTGAAAACTAAGATTACCTCATACCTATTTATCATACAAGTAGTTACATTTTAAGTTCATAATGTGCAGGTGAAGAACAATTGTACTCAATTACCTCTTGCAACGTGTTTTGTTGTTAAATGGGTTTCATCAGTCTGTTTTCCATTATAGAGCAGTAAGAATGGGGTTTCAAGGGGGTAAACGCCTTTGTATCGCTTTTGTATCCCTCCACAAGATAGTGTGGGATAGGCTTTCCAGCCTGTTCAGTGCGAGGTCTATCTTCCCGGAAGTCTACGAGGTGATGTCGACAGTTCGGGAATTCTTCGGTAGGTTGGGTAGAGCCGGGAAAATCTGACCCTTTGGCCCGAATGTTGGGTTTCACTGCTAGTAGATTACGACGAATCGACGGCGAAACCCAATATTTTAGGCGGCAAACCACCCTTTTTCTATCGTTCAACCCAACCTGCTATTCCACTATTCTGCCGGCAAATCAAAACGAATTCGCTCTTCCGGCGTAAATTCCGGCGGAGTGCGCTGAATGAGCGTTTCGGCTTCTTGCAGCAGTGCTTCAATGCCGGGCCACACCCGAACAGTTCTGTCATCGCCGGCGCTGATGATGGTTTGCCCATTTGCGCTAAAGATGGCGCCGTTAACCGGGGCTGTGTGCCCTTGCAGCCGGCGAATTTCTTTACCCGTGGTTACATCCCATACTCGAACCGTCTGGTCAAAGCCGGCGGTTACAATTGATTGACCATCAGAACTGAATGCGGCCGAGTTGACTCCTCGCTCGTGCCCTTTAAATTGGCGGATTTTCTGCCCGGTAGAAACATCCCACAGCCGGGCCGTGCCATCCCCACTGGCAGTGACAATGGTTTTTCCATCCGAGCTAAAACTGGCTGAATTGAGAATGTCGGTGTGCCCTTCAAATACCCGGATTTCTTCACCTGTGGCTGCGTCCCACAGCCGGGCGGTCGGGTCTCGAAAGCCGCCGGTGGTGACAACAGTTTGGCCGTCGGGGCTGAAGGCCGCCGACCGAACTTGATCGGTGTGGCCTTCAAATCGAGCGATTTCTTCACCGGAAGCTGTGTTCCACACCCTGGCTGTTTTATCTGCACTGGCAGTAACTATCGACTCACCATCCGGACTAAAGGCGACATCAAAGATGAAATCCTGGTGGCCGGCCAATTGTTTGATTTCTTTGCCTGTTTCGCTGTTCCATAGCCGGACGGTTTTATCGCTGCCGGCGGTGGCGATAGTTTGCCCGTCGGGACTCATATCCACAGCCGTCACCTCGCCGGTGTGGCCTTCAAGCCGGTGGATTTCTTCGCCGGTGTTCAAGCCTGCAACGCGGGCTTCACCACTGCGTAAGCTGCTGGCTATCACAATGGTGCTGCCATCGGGACTAACAGCCATTGATTTGACCTCGCCCCGGTTTTCTATGCGCCGGCGTTGTTCACGCGAATTCATATCCCACAGACGAACAGTTCGATCTGCGCTGGCAGTAGCAACTGTTTGTCCATCCGGGCTGAACACTACAGACATCATGTTATCTGTATGGCCTTCGAGGCGGTTAATTTCTTGACCCAAAGCTATGTCCCAGATGCGGACGGACCGGTCAACGCTGATCGTCGCAATCTGTTTTCCATCAGGGCTAAAAGCTATGTCCCTCAAAGCATCAGTATGACCTTCAAAACGAGCAACCTCCTCGCCCGTAGCTGCATTCCATAACCTGGCGGTGTGATCCCAACTGGCAGTGGCAATTGTTTTTCCATCGGGGCTAAATGCCACACTATTAACAAGGTCTGTGTGGCCGGCAAATCGACGGATTTCCTCCCCTGTAGCAATATCAAACATCCGAACAGTTGCCTCTGCACCAGCTACGACAATTGTTTGGTTATCAGGGCTAAAAACTATCTTGTCAATTATGTGTTGACCCTGAAATTGACGAATCTCCCGGCCTGTAGCCACATTCCACAGCCTGGCAGTTCCGTCCATACCGCCACTAATTAAACTCTGCCCATCCGGACTAAACATCACCCAAAGAACCGCCCCGGTATGACCCTCCAGGCGATGGAATGTTTGCCCCAGGGTAGCTGCGTCTCGCAGTTCAACGGAACCGTCATCATTGGCCATGGCAATAATTTCGCCATTGGGGCTATAGGTTGCTGAATAGAAGGGTTGCAGGCTGCGGTGATCAGTGGTCAGGATTTCTTCTCCTTTAGCTACATCCCATACCCGAACCCAACCGTCAACCCCGGTGGTGACAATCCTTTGGCCATCGGGGCTAAAAGCGGCTGAATTTACCGTATTAGGATGAGGCAGGGTCATCCGCCAGGGGGGCATTGCCTCAATAGTTTGGCGTAAAACAGTGTCAGCTTCAAACGTAAAGTACCCATCGGGAATAAGGGTGGTTAATACGGCCTCGCGGGCCAGCAATAAAGATAAACTGCCGGAGGGGTCTTCTTTTACATCAGAAAGGAGGCGGGTGATATGTGATTCAGCGTTTGAGGTTGGCAAGTTGCCGGCGGGGATGTTTTTGCTGTTAAGAATGGCCTGGGCTTGCAGCACCAACTGCCCGGCTTTGGTTCGACGCGCTTCGTACTCGGCGGCTTGCTGGGCGATGATGGCACTCTGGGCATTTTGTCTGGATTCTAGGCCAAATATGGCGGCGACAATGGCCAGCAGTAAGGCAACCAGGCCCGCACCAACCAACCACACGGCTCGTTTGCGTAGTTTGGTGGTGGCCTGCGCCTGCTCTGCGGCCCGTCGTTTTTCTGACTCGGCCAGTTCCTGAGCCACTTTCAATTCGCGCCGCAGTTGGGCTTCGCGCTCAACTTCCTTCCGCTCGCGCAGGGTCAGGCCGGCCTGGATGAACTCGCGTTCGGCTTCATTTAAATCGCTCCATCGCTGACTGAGCCGGTTTTCAGCCTCGGACAGGGGGGCGCCGCGTAATAACACCCCCTCGTCGTAATCATTGGTTTGCCACTGGTGCAGCCCGGCCCGCAGCCGCTGCTGCCTAGACCAAAACTCGCGGTCTTCGTCCCGCCACGCACGCATCCCTCCCCCGCGCGAGCCATACCGATAGCGCTCCTGATAGCTTCGAAGCGATCTACCTCTATCGTCCATGTTGCTCCCGGCTTTTTTACCTTC
>CAYWSS010000201.1:0-8936 GCA_964460505.1 uncultured Caldilineaceae bacterium
ACCGGGATGGAGTAATTTGCAAAAATCGTGCTGACTATGTAAAAAGTTGGCAAGAATTTAAATTTTTACCCGGCGCAAAAGAGAGCATGGTAACTCTGAGCAAGCTCGGATTACCGGTTGTGGTTGTTACCAACCAGGCCGTTATTGGGCGTGGAATAGCCTCGGCCGGCACCATAGAATATATTCACGAAAGAATGGTAGCAGAAATCACTGCATTTGGCGGGCGCATTGACAGGGTGCTTTATTGCCCGCATCGACCGGAAGATGAGTGCAGTTGCCGTAAACCCAGCCCGGGTATGTTGCACCAGGCGGCTGCCGAAATGGGAATAGACCTGGAACAATCTTATATGGTTGGCGATGCTGTCACTGATATCCTTGCCGGGCAACAGGTGGGCTGCAAGGCCTTTATGGTCTTGACCGGCCGCGGCAAGCAACAACTCGCTTTGGCGTTTCGCTCTGCAAAACGCCCGTTTTCCATTACTCGTAATCTGGCGGAGGCAACGGATCAAATTTTTAAGACAGAGTTGCAACTCACCGGTGTAAAAAAAGTGCAACGGCTTTACACAAAAAAACTACCGTCAATCCTTTCCTTATTCCATTAAATAAATACCTCTCTACAAATAGAGAGATGTTCACGTCATCCCGTAAATGCAAATTAGTTGACAAACGTTCAACCTCCAGGACAATCTCAGGATAAGTACCAGTTTTATGCTTCAACAACTTCGCTATTATTTAACCGGACAAGCCGCCTCAATCCCAAAGTATGTATTGGAACAATTAGTGCTGACGATTTTCAGTTGGATACCCACTATTATTGGCGTGGGGTTGCGGGCTGTCTTTTACAAGTTGATTATGAGGCTTGACGGAACAGTTGCCATTGAAGCCCGGGTGCGTATTGCCTATGCCGGCAATATCCGGTTGGGAAAAGGCGCGTATTTGGATAGAGATGTATATTTGCACGCGCTCCCCGGCGGCATCACCATAGGCGACAACACCTTTTTAATGCATCATACTATGGTCCACGTGTTTAATTTTCGCAACCTGCCACACGCCGGTGTAACCATCGGAAATAACTGCTTCCTTGGCGAATTTAACGTTATTCGAGGACAAGGGGGAGTTAAAATAGGTAACGATGTATACACCGGCCCTATGGTACAAATTGTGGCAGTAAACCATGTTTTTAGCGATCTCAAGCGCCCCATAAGAGAACAAGGCATTACTGCCAAAGGTATTACCGTTGAAGATGACGTATGGCTTGGCGCCAACGTAACTGTTGTTGATGGGGTAACCATTGGCCGGGGTAGTATTATTGGCGCAGGGTCTGTTGTAACCACTGATATTCCACCTTACAGCATTGCGGTGGGAACCCCGGCCAAACCCGTTAAAAATCGGCAAAATTTAGAGAACCGTGCTGCAGAAGAAGCTAACATTTTCTTTGGGGCATTAGAAGAAATTAATAGCAATTGACCCCGTGGCCAATTGCAAAACCAAAACACGAAAATTAACACTAGCTTTCCAGGAGGGAACCTTGAACACACTGTCGGTAGTTATTCCGGCGTTGAATGAAGAAAATGGTATTGCTGATATCATTGAACGAGTATTATCCATAAAAGAACCGCTGGCCGAGGTTGGGGTTTCTGGTTTGGAGCTAATTGTGGTTGACGACGGCTCTACTGACCGTACGCCGGAAATAGTTGCATCCTATCCGGATGTGGTGTTGATGAAACACCCGGTTAACAAAGGATATGGGGCGGCCATAAAAACCGGTTTTCGGGGAGCCAAAGGCAATTTGCTGGCATTTCTGGATGCAGACGGCACCTACCCGCCGGAATATTATCCAGGCCTTTGCCGCCCCGTTTTGGAAGACGGCGCAGATCTGGTCATTGGCTCTCGAATGGCCGGCGCAGACAGCGATATGCCACCCGTTCGGCGCCTGGGCAACACAATTTTTGCCACATTAGTCAGCATAATCAGTAACCAGCGGGTTACAGACAGCGCCAGTGGCCAACGAGTGCTGCGCAAAGAGATACTTTCGCATCTTTACCCCTTGCCGGACGGACTCAATTTTACTCCGGTTATGAGCACCCGGGCTATGCACGAACATATCAAAGTGGTTGAGGTTCCCATAAAATACTCCGAACGGGTGGGCCGTTCCAAGTTGAGTGTCGTTCACGATGGAACGCGGTTTCTCAACTCTATTTTGATGACCGCCCTAACCTATAACCCCACCCGCATTTTTGGCCTGATTGGCACAAGTTTAGTTGCTCTGGGTGGCTTGTCCAGTTTATGGCGCACTATTAGAAGAAGCCCGGCCAAACGGGAAGATTCCCTGCTTGCATCCTGGTATGCAGGTCTGGTTTTGGCCTCTGCCGGAATAAACATCTTTTCAATTGGCACGTTGTTTAACTATATTGTATCAATTTTTCACAAACGCCCGATACGGCAAGGTTTGTTTGGCAAGCCGCTATTTAAAAAACCACTGGAATCCAATTTTGGGTGGTTAGGCATGGGTTCAGCGGTAAGCGGCGGTCTTTTTTACAGTTTATACATCTGGCGGCGTTGGAATAAACCCAGAAATGAGGTTGCGCCGTGGTTTGTGCCTTCAGTGAGCACCGTTTTGGTATTAACCGGTATCCAACTATTTACATCGTGGTTATTAACACTGGTGTTATCCGAGCTTAGTAATCGGGACGCGAAAATAGAGTCCGATTTAAACGGATAATGGAAAATTCAGGCTTTGTAAGTTTGTAACTACAGGCACACGTATTTGTAACGTATAAGTTCAGTGAACTCGTTAGAATCACGCTCGGGTCGGTCTCCTGACCGCGCCCGCTTAGGTGGCTTGGTTGGAGACCGGCCACAGCGCCGGGTTTACTGAACCTGTATTTTGTAACCGCTATAGTAGCGCTATTTCGTCGTTTTTACCCCCCCCAGCCCCCCGAATCAGGGGGAAGTAAAATCCTCCCCCCTCAGGAGGGGAGAGTTAGAGGGGGGTAGTTACGTAAGTTTAAGAATTAATCAGAGGGAACAATTATGGCAAACAATTGGATAAATCTGGGAACTCGTTCCGTAAAAAAATTCAGACCCGCCGAATTTCCGGATATCAGCACCATGACCAAAGAACCGATCCTGGCCAGAAAACGAGGCGCGGATACAGTTGATATTCTCCTGGTTAATCCCCCCGCTCCCGATGGTGGAATTTGGATCAGATCACAACACAGGGTGGGGCGTCGCTCTCGCGAGAATATGATCTGGCCGCAGGTTTCGCTGGCTACAATGGCCGCCTGCCTGCAAGCAGATTACAAGGTTGATGTAGTAGACGCCATTGCCACCCGTATGGATTGGGATGAATTTGAAAAGGTACTGGAGCAAAAGCGCCCCAAATATTATCTTACCCAGGTTACGGCCCCCACCTTAACCAATGACATGTTTGGTGTGTTTCTGGCCAAAAGTAAAGGAGTCACCACCATTGCCTTTGGCACCCACGTTACCCCCAATACCGTCAATACAATGCAAGCCTATCCGGCTCTGGATTTTATTGTACGGGGAGAGCCGGAATTAACCCTGCGAGAGCTGGTTGATGCCCTGGAAGGCAAAACCGGCAAAAACGAGTACATGCGTGATCTGTTACAAAAAACAGATCCCTCCTGGCAACCCATTTCAACTGAAGCGGCGCAAAAAGGGGATCTCAGTTCAATTATGGGGTTAGCCTGGCGATCTGCCAACAAAATAAAAATCAACCCGGATCGCAACTTTATCCCCAACCTGGATGAACTGCCGCTGCCTATGCACCATCTCTTGCCGCTGGATGATTACCGCATGCCCCTGATCAAGGGGCCGTACGCCTTTGTGGTCCCCAGCCGGGGATGTCCCGCCGGCTGCAAGTTTTGTATCAAGCATGTAAGCTACAATTATTCGGTTCGAGTGCGCTCTGCAGAAAATATTATGGCCGAATTGTGGGGCCTGAAAAATCTTGGCATCAACAATGTAATGATGTATGCCGATCTGTTCACCGTTAACCGGCAGCAGGTGATGGACATTTGCCGGGCCATGATTGAAGAAAAAATCGACATGCAGTGGATGTGCAATAGCCGCACCGATTACGTTGACGAAGAAATGCTGCAGATGATGGCCAAAGCCGGCTGCCATATGATTTCCTGGGGGCTGGAATCAGGCTCTCCGGAAATCTTGAAACGCACCCGAAAAGGCACCAACCCGACCAAAGCAGAACAAGCCCTGCAATGGTCAAAAAATGCCGGCATCAAGAACTTTGGATATTTCATCATCGGCCTGCCCGGTGAAACCGAAGAAACCATCCAACAAAGTATTGCCTTCTCCAAGAAACTCCCGCTCAACGTTGCCATTTTTCACATTGCGGCACCCTACCCCGGCACCCCGTTCTTTTACGAAGTTGTAGAAAACGGTTGGTTTCGCCCCGGCACCAACTGGGAACAGGTAGATATGGATCAGTCAACCGTTCTGGATTACGAAAACTTATCAGCCGAACGATTGGAATACTGGCAAAAACGAGCCACTCGGGAATGGGCTTTGCGTCCCGGCCCCATCATCACCATCCTCAGGGGGCTGAACACCTGGGCCGGCTTCAAAAGTGCGGTCGATGCGGGGTTGCAGACCCTGTCGTTTATTCGCAGTTGATGTTAAACCGATCTTACCATAAATAGAAAAGTGACCGGTAACTCATGCTTATCGGTCACTATCCCTTTACATCATTCAACCTCAATGACAAGGTATTATATCCTATTAATTAAGTTGCCTACATTTTTTCCAAGACGTTGCTTGGAAAAAAATTGTAAATGGTGAACAGCCAATGGTAAATGGTAAAGTTTTTCATTCGCAATTCATCATTCACCGTTCACCATTTACAATTATCGACAAAAAATTGCCGATGTGTGACCCGTTAGGGCCTACAAAGTTTAGGAAGTGGGCAGGGATTTATCTACAACCAGGGGGTATAGTTCATAGCCGGCGAAGTCGATAAATTGACAATACCATGGCCAAGGTATTAGGCCACAGCAATGGGAGTACATAGTTGTTGTCAATAGAAATTGGGCCAATCCCTTCTTGAAAGGATAGTTGATCATATGATTATCACTCGAACACCATTGCGTATCAGTTTTGCGGGAGGAGGTAGCGATTTACCGGCCTTTTACGAGCAAGAACAGGGGGCCGTTGTCAGCACGGCCATCGACAAATATATCTATCTTACCGTTAACCCCAAGTTTGACCACAAGATCCGGGCCAGCTACTCTGTAACAGAAATTGTGAATACGGTTGATGAGGTGCAGCACGAATTAATCCGTGAAGCGCTCCATTTGCTGGGCATTAAGAACGGCATTGAAATAACCTCGATCTCCGATATTCCATCGGGGGGAACCGGATTAGGCTCATCAGGCAGCTACACCGTTGGGCTGTTGAATGCCCTTTATGCCTATCAAGGGCATTTGGCCGGGGCAGAACGGTTGGCGCACGAAGCCTGCCATATTGAAATTGATCGCTGTGGCAGCCCTTCCGGTAAACAGGATCAATATATAGCGGCTTACGGTGGGCTTCAATACATCCGCTTTAATCCCGACGGCACTGTTTTTACCGACCCGATAATATGTTCATCCGCTACCCGGCAACAATTACAAGCCAGCTTGCTTTTTCTCTATACAGGAATTACCCGGCGATCCAGCAACATCCTGACAAACCAGGCCAAAGAGACACGGTCGAATCCGGCCAAGCAAACAGCGCTGCGACGTATGGTTGCTTTGGCCAACCAACTTCAGGAAGCGCTTATCCGGAATAAAGTGGATGCCTTTGGAGAAATACTGCACACGGGCTGGATGGAAAAACGAAAGCTGGCAGACAATATCAGCAGCGAACAGATTGATTATTGGTATGAACGGGCCCGGATGGCCGGCGCCATTGGCGGAAAACTGTTAGGCGCCGGCGGGGGAGGTTTTATTTTGCTGTATGCCCCGCCCGAAAGCCACGAGAGCATTTGCCGCGCCTTACCGGAATTACGGCCTGTTCCATTTCAATTTTCGCCGCAGGGAAGTAAGATCATTTACGTTGAAGAGAATGGGTATTTGCCATAGCTTGAGAGCATATCAAATACCCTACTTTAAACTGTAAGTTCAGCTATTTTTCTGTTTCTAAAATAAAAATTTTGTTCAAAAAAAGAGTGACAAGATTATATTGTCACTCTTTTTTTGGTTGCCAAATATAATGCTCTGTACCAAGATATTACCGGTTTTTTACCACAAGCGGCAGAAAAACTTTTAACCCACCAATCAGTATCTGGGCCTGAGAAGATTGCGTGGCCCCGTTTCCTGTAGCTACTATAGGGATAGTATGCAACTCAGCCGGAGAAACGGCTGTTCCCGAAGCGCGAGAATCGGATATTGTGAGCATAGAATCGCCGGGTGGGATGACGGTTTTTGGAGAAAAGTTTAAGCTAAGATACGGAGAAGGACTGGTTGCAGATAAAGCAACTGAGGTAAAGCCACTGCTCGGCTCAAGATGGATTGTATAGGTGGCACTTTCTCCGGGGGATATTGCTTGGGTCGATGGAGTTACGGAAAATGTTGGAGTTCCCCACAATACCCTTAAAGTGGGCCGCCCTTCGGCATTCCAATCTCCTGTATCTGAAGATATAAAGTATTTTCCGCTGTGATAGGCTCCATCCGCAGAATAGAGAACCAGCTGTAAAGGCGCTCTTGCAACATAAGCATCTGCCACAGCCTGGCTGACATCCCATTCTGCAGGAACCCCCGGCCAACCCGGGAAACTGGTAAGCGGATCGACCCAACTTCTGGCTACGTTTTCTACCGGCAGCGGCGCATTGTTCCAGGTTATTGCGGCTTCGTTCCAATCTTCGGCCACAGTCAGCACCTGGATCAGTGATGGTTGAGCTTTTGCAGGATCGGAATTTCCAAATTGATGCATCGATAGCGTGGCGGAGATGATATTTTGGCCGGCCGGCAAACTTTCCAAAGGAAATGTGACGTAAAATTTTGAGAAACAAGGCCAGTCGGCCACATCTGATTGATTTTGAATATTAATCTGATCGTAACCGGCATAATTGGCATCGCCCCAACCATTAAAGAAATCGGGATAATAGGCGCTACCGCAAGTGGTGTGGCCCCCTACATGGGCATCTGTTACTGTGGCCCCATCCAACTTGTGGCGAATAGTCACATTCTTGCCCGATCCGGAAATAGGGGGCACATAGTTGGGCAACCCAAAAACCAACTGCCCCCATTTAGAAGGATAGTCACCGCTAAAGGGTTCCGGCCAGGTTTGATCAATAACAGCGGGGGTTGTCGCGTCATCCCGATCGTGGAGTGCCAGGGCTAACCCCCAGGTTGTGCCGGGTGATGGCGTAGATGTCAGGCCCAAGCTGGCATAAGGAATGAAAAAATCAGCATTCCAGCCTCGGGCCTCGGTGCCGCTGTTAAGGCCGCTGCCCCGCCAACCCGTATCGGTTTCAAACGGAAAAGAAGCCGCTGCCCAGCCAACGCCATTGCCTTGATAGGCGGTCTGATAATTTTGGCGTGGCTGCCAATGATTAAGCTGCGCTACAAAGCGGTAAGAATTGGCGGTGGGGGCAGAGCCGCTATTCCCTGCGGTGTTAAAATAGAGGCTCACTGCGTCCCACTGGGTCAAATCCGCTGGAGTTGGGGTGGTGTCATACCAAAGTAAGCGATCAAACGAGGTCACACGGATCACCAATTTGTCGTCCATATATCCAACGCGAACATCGGCATAGTTTGATGTTTGATTCACCCGGCCAAACCAGAAGATTGCGCCCTTATGAAACGTAATTTTATTGCCAAAATACGGCACATAAACAGTTCGCACCGGTGTTTCAGCTTTTGTTATTTGAGGCCATCTACTGAAGCCAATAAACATTATCAGCAAAGCTGCAATCAGTTCCCGTTGACACCTTCCCATTTTCATTTCCAACTGTATCCCCGATAGGCCTTGATTGTCTCCGCCAGTTTATGGGCGTAGAACAGGTCTCCCGCTTCAAGCCAGGGAATATCAGTGTAGCGGGCAAGCTGGTCGGGAGGCTCCTGCTGGATTAATGCCTTGGCCATAAATATTTGGAACGAGTTGATTGGATGGCTGAGGTTGTGCTCTCCACCCAGCGTACCTTCAGCAAAAGCAGCATACCAGTGAGGGTAAAGAGCCTCCACTTTGTCAGCATAAATTTCAGCGTCTTGTTTGGCATGATCTCTAAGTAACTGTGCTAACTCTGGCACCATATCTCGATATGTGATAAGAAAAGGAGAGAAAGGGCCGGCGTTCAATTCACTTTTATGAGTTGACTTCATATATCCAGATTGATCAAACAAAAAAACCTTAAATTGATTCAGAATTGTAACCTGGCGGGCATCGTCGTAAGCTCCGGACCAGTCATAATTATACAAGTGACCCATCCAAAGACCTTCGGTATACTTTGGATGCCAGGCTGGGTCTGTGGGCAACTCGACCAAATTGTTTTCGTAAAGGTAGCGAGGATATTTGGCCATACCAATTCTTAGTACAGCCGCTTTAGCCAGGAGCGCTCTCCCCAACGCTTCAGCGTTTTGGTCTCCGGCCATTTCGGCCAGCTTTACAAAGCCAACCAAACCGGCAAAGTGTCTGTTGGCATTGATCACTGCCACACGTCGATCCTCAAACCCATCAAACCAGTAGAATGTTCCCCAATCCTGTTCCTGCATTTCTCTGTCTAAAACCAGAAGCGCATTCTGCCAGACATTAGCAGGTAAGTTATCCCCCGTAAGTTCATAATAACGGGATAAGGAATAAAGATTATATAGTGGCACGTCTTTTAAAAATACGCTACTACGCTTACTCTGCCAACGGTTAAATGTTTTGTTGCCATAAACTGGAAAGTTACCCCGTATTGTAGCGTCATCCAGCGG
>CAYWSS010000202.1:0-8839 GCA_964460505.1 uncultured Caldilineaceae bacterium
AAGTTAAGTCCTCCCCCCTCCTGAGGGGGGAGTTAGAGGGGGGTAAGTAGTTACCTTTATATTTGATTACTTGACGACAGCAAGTTGCAGGTACAGTTTTGTGAACCCGTCAGAATCGCGCTCGGGCCGGTCTCTTGACCGCGCCCGCTTAGGTGGCTCGGTCGGAGACCAGCCACAGCACCGAGTTGTACAGTTGCAGAGGAAAACTTAATCTATGACTACCCCCAAACTGCCCATTCCCGAGCCGTTACGCGGAACTGATCCCGACTCGTTTGCGCGTAACACTGTCATGGTTCGGCTGCCAAACATCCTCCGGCGCGTTTTGGCAGAAAACGAATTCTCCCAGCCGCTTGTCCGGGAACTAAAAAACCTGGTCGAAGAAATTCCCTATGCTCAAATAAAACATTTGAACGACTCCGAAGCCCCGGATGCGTCGCCGTGGTCTCAATTCATCCAACCCTGCCTCGACGACAACTGGCTCCGGATACCGTGGTTTCTGGCCGAAACCTATTTTTACCGGCGAGTCCTGGACTGTACCGGCTACTTTAAGCCCGGTGAAGGGTATCGAGTTGATCCGTACCGTTACCAGAAGCAGAAAGGGCTGGAAACGTCTTACCATGCAATTGCTAACCTCGGCGCCCAACTAAACACCTGGATTGACCAGCCGGGTAAACAATTTGAGCATCTGGCTGCACTTTTCAGAATCAACCTTTGGGGAAATCAGGCCGATTACAGCCTTTGGCCCGCTGATGAAGAAGGGCAGCCGGCGCACGCAGATTTGGAAGCATCGCTAAACCATATTGTAATCGATAACACGCACGGTGTTGTCAATTATCTTTTCGAGCAGGGAGATCAATCATTACGAATTGATTTCGTGGTTGACAATGCCGGCTTTGAACTGATTTGTGACCTTGCCCTGACGGATTTTGCCCTTGCCGGCGATCTGGCCTCGACTGTTGTTCTGCATCTAAAAAGCCACCCCACCTTTGTCTCGGACGCAACGGTAAAGGATGTAGAACAAACCATCGGGTTTTTAGCCAACGATTCCCACCCGGATATCAAGCAATTTGGGGGCCGGCTACGCTCTTATCTGGCTACAAACCGGCTGCGATTACACCATGATTTTTTCTGGACATCGCCTCTCAGTTTCTGGGAAATGCCGGGCCGGATACGAGAAGAACTCGGCCAATCCACCCTTGTTATCAGCAAAGGTGACGCCAACTATCGTCGTTTGTTAGGAGATCGCCACTGGCCGTACACCACGCCGTTTGCGGAAATTGTCAGCTACATGCCTGTGCCATTGGTGGCGCTGCGAACATTCAAGTCGGAAGTTGTGGCCGGATTGCAGCCTGAACAGCTAAAGAGTTTGCAGGAACAGGACCCGCACTGGCTCAGCAACGGCAAGCGGGGTGTTATTCAGTTCGTTGATTGAGGCGCGGCTTGTTGCCGGAAAAGTGGGTTTTTAATCGATCCCAAACGCAGTTTGAGCTTTCAGTCATAAGGGGGCAACCCTGTTTCGGGTTAGCCTGAAAAGCCTGTTGCAAGACGGACAGATTGTCTCGTCGCCTCAACCCAACACTCCGCATCCACTACCAAACGCGCCCTGTCATCAAGCAGGGCGCGTTTTTCTATTGCTTTAACGTCTCTACCAGCAGGGGCAGCACTTGCCCCGAAGGCCCTTTCAGATGAAAATCGGCGTGGGATGAGAGCGGCGTGGTGTCCGGGTTGATTTCAACCGTCATGATGTGGTTTTGAATGGCGGCTACCGGCAGCGAGGCCGCCGGCTGCACCAGCCCTGAAGTGCCGATGCACAAAAACAGATCGCAATCGCTGGAGATTTGATAGGCGGTGTACAGCGCGTCCTGGGGCAGACTTTCGCCAAACCAGACCACATCCGGGCGGAGCAGCGCCTCGCAGTTGGGGCAGCGGGGAACGTCGCCGGTTTCCGGCCAGTTGGTTACCTCCGTTCGCTCGGCGGAGCAGATGATGCGGCTGATGTTGCCGTGCAGTTCAATAACGTTGCTGCTGCCGGCGCGCTGATGCAGGCTGTCCACGTTTTGGGTAACCAGGGTAAGCTGCGGCACCAGTTTTTCCAGCTCAACCAGGGCCAGATGGCCGGGGTTGGGGTTAACCTTTGCCACCAGTTCGCGCCGCCAGGCGTACCAATCCCACACCAGCCTGGGGTTGCGCCGAAACGCCTCGGGCGTGGCCAGTTCTTCAGCCTCGTACTGCGCCCACAAACCGGTTAGCGCGTCCCGAAACGTAGGCACTCCGCTTTCCGCAGATACGCCTGCCCCGGTCAGCACCACCACATGTTGGGATGCGTGCAGCTCTTCAATCAAATCTTGTGGAATTTCCAGTTGGGTCATGGTTGCCCCCTTTACAAAAAAACCCACAGAGTAACTCAGATGTGAAGATATTTTTTGTCATCTACAATCATCCGGGTCACCTGTGGATTACGGCTTTATTTTTGTAAGTGCAGCCGGCCTTTACAGCTTTTTCAACAAGCCCGTTTGCGCGTTAAATTCTTCGATTAACGCGTCCATTTCATCCACGTGAGCGTAAATGTTGCTCCAGTAGGTGGGGTTGTACCACTGGGCCTGGATTTCTTCGTAGGTTTTACCCTGCTGTTCAATCCAGGTGTAATATTTCAGGTTGTGAATGCGTTTGCGGTCATAATAGGTTAATTCCTGCATCTGGTCAATTGTGGTGCCCTGCAAATAGCGATGGTAGACTCCTGCGGCCTCCAGTTCGGTGAATTCGCCGCGTTCCTCATTCAGTTCCTGCAACCGGCTCTGGTACATTTCCATCGAATCGGTCAGCATGGTCACGACCACGTCGTTTTTGCCCAGTTCGTAATATTTGGCAAATTTAACCGCAGACAACACATTGCCCACACCGGAAATACCCAGCAAGTCCAGTTGACCAATCAACGCTTCCGACACGCCCTGACCGGCCAGATATTTTTTGCCCGCATCCTCGTTAAATAACCGAATGATGCTCACCGGCGCTTCATCGTCAATGGCCACAACCATGTCCGTATTTTTAACGTTGTGAATCCAGGGAACGTGTTTGTCGCCGATGCCTTCGATGCGGTGTTCGCCAAAGCCGTTGTTCAGCAGGGTGGGGCATTGCAGCGCTTCGCCGGCCACAATTTTACTGCCGGGGAAGGCTTCTTTCAACCGGTCGCCGGCGGCGATGGTTCCGGCTGAACCGGTTGCGGAGACAAACCCGCGATAATTGTCGCTGGAGCCCATCACGCCGTCTAACATTTCCAGAATGGCGGAGCCGGTGACTTCGTGGTGCCACAGGTAGTTGCCAAACTCGTCAAATTGATTGAAGATAACCAGATCTTCGCCGGAGTTGCGCAGCTCCCAACATTTGTCAAAAATCTCTTTAACGTTGCTTTCACTGCCCGGCGTGGCAATGATTTCGCCGGCCACGGTTTCCAGCCATTCAAAACGTTCGCGGCTCATGCCTTCCGGCAAAATAGCAATCGACTGGCAGCCCAACAGCGCAGAGTCGTACGCGCCGCCCCGGCAGTAGTTGCCGGTGCTGGGCCACACCGCTTTCTGGCTGGTGGGGTCGAACTGGCCGGTGACCAGGCGCGGAGCCAGGCAGCCAAAGGCCGCGCCTACTTTGTGCGCGCCGGTGGGGAACCATTTGCCTACCAGAGCCACAATCCGGGCATCCACCCCGGTGATTTCTCTGGGTAACTCCAGGTAGTTTACATTACCGTAGCCCCCGCCCTGAAGTTGCGGCGCATTGTGCCAGTTGATGCGGAACAGGTTGATGGGATTAAGATCCCACAAGCCCACGCTGCTTAATTTTTCCACAACAGCGGCAGGAATTTGTGATGGGTCTTGCTGTTGCTTAAAAGTGGGAATGATAATGTTGCGTTCTTTGGCTCGCTGTACGGTTCGTTCCAGTGCGTCTTTATTAATGGTTAAATCTATCATTGTTGAATTCCTTTGTGCTAACGCGCGTTCTGTATTAATTACTGTAGTGGGAGCGTGTGACCGGTAGCAGGTAGCAGGTTGCAGGTAACTTGTCACTTGAAACCTGTCACCTGTCATTTGCAACTTGTCACCCGCCTATCACTCGCTTCAAATCCTGGATATTTGGCTCGACGTGATGCGACGATGTGCCGGCCAGTTTGACTGCATTCATGGCGCCGGCCACATCTTTCAGGCCGTTGCCGGTGTTAATGACCACAATCCGCTCATCCGGCGAAACCAGGCCCTGCTCAACGGCCTTGACCAGCCCGGCATAAGCCGTGGCTCCGGCCGGTTCTGCAAATATACCACTGCCGCGAGCCAGCGCCGGAATGGCGGCCAGAATCTCATCATCGGTGACGGTCAGGTAGGCCCCGTCCGTTTCGGTAACTGCGGCCAGGGCTTTTATGCGGTCGCGGGGCAGGCCGGCGCTGATGCTGTCGGCTACGGTTTGGGCCTCAACCGGAGGTTTGGTCAGCACATCTTCGCCATTTTTCCAGGCTTGATACATGTAACTGCTGCCCTCGGCCTGAATGCCCATCAATTTGGGCATCCGGTCAATCCAGCCCAGCGCCAGCAAATCCTTCAAACCTTTATACACCCCACCAATGATGCAGCCATCGCCCACGCTGACAAAGATGCGGTCGGGGGCACGCCAGCCCAACTGTTCGCAAATTTCAAAGCTGACGGTTTTTTTGCCTTCGGTCATGTAGGGGTTGTAGCCGGTATTACGATTGTACCAGCCGTATTCGCTCACCGCTTCCATGCACAGCTCAAAGGCATCGTCGTAGGTGCCGTTAACCAGCATCACCTTTGAGCCAAAAACCAGCAACTGGGCAATTTTTGCCTGCGGCGCGCTGGCCGGCACAAAAATTACGTTGGCTTGTTTGACGCTGGCGCACAACCCGCTGAGCGCGGCTGCGGCGTTGCCGGTGCTGGCTACAGCAATGACACCGGCCTGCTTTTCCTGAGCTTTTACAATGGCCACAGCGCTGGCCCGGTCTTTAAAGGATGCCGTCGGCAGGCGGCCATCGTCTTTAACCCACACCTGTTTCAGGCCAAGCCCGGCAGCCAGCCGGCCGGTGCGGTAAAGAGGCGTCCAGCCCACGGTAAGCGGCGGGACTTTTGCCTCCGGCTGCACCGGCAGCAGCGCTTTATAGCGCCAGATGGTGTAGTTGGTTGAGTGCAGTAAGTCACCCTGAGTAAGCCGCCGGCTAATCAGATCATAATCGTACTGTACGTCAACAATACCTTCGCTGCCGTGATCCGGGCAGACATACTCAATCTCGTTGGGTGGGTAGGTTTTGCCGCAAATCAGACATTTTAAATGCTTAATGTGTTTCATATGATTCACTACTTTATTAGATAGTGATATGCGTGCCGGTTTCTCCGGCAACGGCGCGGGCAATGTTTCTGGGATTGGTGATGATGGCTTTTTTACCACCATTTTCCAGAAAGTTGATGACCGCCTGCATTTTGGGGGCCATGCTGCCTTTGGCAAAATGAGTGCCCTCGGCCAGATACGCTTTGGCCTGTTCCACGGTCAGGTGATCCAGCCAGGTCTGGTTTACTTTTCCAAAATTGAGCGCAACCTTTTCTATGGCTGTGCTGATGATGAAAAGTTTGGCACCCACGCAGGTAGCCAACAGCGAAGAGGCAAAATCTTTGTCGATAACGGCGGCTACGCCCCGCAGATTGCCCTCCACATCGGCCACAACGGGAATACCGCCACCCCCGACAGTGATGACCACCACGCCCGCTGCAATCAAATTTTTGATAACATTTTCTTCCACAATACGCATTGGCTGCGGCGAAGGAACGACTCGCCGCCAGCCGCGCCCGGCATCTTCAACCACGCTCCACCCCTCTTTATCCCGGCGGCGGGTGGCTTTTTCTTCATCCATAAACGAGCCAATGGGTTTGCTGGGGTTTTGAAACGACGGGTCGCCGGTACTGACCTCAACCTGAGTAACCACGGTTGCGGCACTTTTCTTGATGCCCAGCCGCCGGAAATGGTTATACAGATTTTGCTGAAGGGCGTATCCAATAGCGCCCTGGCTATCTGCGCCGCACACATCCAGCGGTATCTCGTGCAGCTTGTGGGCGGCCAACTCTGACCGGCGCAGGATGAAACCCACCTGCGGGCCGTTACCGTGACCAACAGCCACCTTCCAGCCGGCTTGAATGAGTTTTGCAATGTGGCCGCACGTTTCGTTAGCGGCCAAATATTGATCCATTACGGTTTGGTGTTGGCTGTCTTTAATTAACGAGTTGCCACCAATTGCAATTACAGCAACTTTGTTGCTCATTTCTGCTCCTCTGAAACCCTCCGGTTTCATTTGGTGTGTATGGCGGGGAGAGGAAAGTGGAGGGACACCCCCCACACCCCCCGCGCCAGAGGCGGCCCATTTAAAAACAGGTGACAAGTGACAAGGTTACCTGTCACCTGCACCCTGCACCCTGCTACTTAGCTCATGGTGAGCGCCATAACCGCTTTTTGAACGTGCAAACGGTTTTCGGCTTCGTCGTAAACTACAGAGTTGGGGCCGTCAATAACGCCGTCGGTTACTTCAATGTTGCGGTCGGCGGGCAGACAGTGCATGTAGATGGCATCGTCTTTAGCCAGGCTCATCCGCCGCTCGTCGCAAATCCAGTCTTCGTATTTTTTGCCGATTTCCACGCTTTCGGCTTCATCTTCGGTGGTCATCCAGCAGCCCCAGCTTTTGGGGTAGACCACGTCGGCGTCTTTAAAGCCTTCGTCCATATCTTCCATTATTTCAAAGGTGCCGCCGTGTTGCCTGGCGTTGTCGGCGGCCTGCTGCGCGATGTCGGGCATCAGCTTGAATTCCGGCGGGCGAACCAGGCGCACGTTCATGCCGTAGCGGGTCATCAGCAGGATGAGGCTCTGCGGCACGCTGAGCGGCTTTTGATAGCTGCTGGCGTAGGCGTAGCTCACGGCGATGGTTTTGCCGCGGGGGTCGCCTTTTTGCTCAATGACGGTCATCAGGTCGGCCAGAATCTGGAAGGGGTGGTAGACTTCGCACTGCATATTGAGTACGGGGATACGGCTGGCGGCGGCAACATCGCTGATATATTTATTGCCGATGCCCCAGTCGCACTGGCGGATGGCGATACCATCGTAGTAGCGGCCATAAATTTCGCCAATTTCCTTGGCGGTGTCGCCGTGGCTAATCTGGGTGGTGGTGCTGTCGATAAAAGCGCCATGCCCGCCCAGTTGGGCAATACCGGCTTCAAAGCTGGATCGGGTGCGGGTGCTGGAGAAAAAGAAAAGCATCGCCAGCACTTTGTCTCGCAGGTGGGCATGCGGCTTGCCCATAGCGCGCGCGCGTTTCAACTCCATGGCCACTTCCATAACCGTGTCAATTTCGCTTTTGGTCCAATCCTGCGTGGAAATCATATCTTTACCGTGTAAAAAGGTTTGCATTTATCGTCTCCTTGTTATTTTAGGCTGGGGCCTTAGCCTTGTTCTTTAATCATCGCCGGCAGCAGCGTGTAGAATTCTGTTGCTTTAACCACGTCATCCAGAATGACGGAATCTTCGTTGGTGTGGGCGGTTTCTTCTTCGCCGGGGCCAAACCCGATGGAAGCAATCCTGGCTTTTCCGGCCCAGTAGATGCCGTTGGTGGAGAAGTTCCATTTGCCGGCCGGTTCGTGTTCGTAGCCAATGGCATCGCGGGTGGCCTGCCCGGCTGTCACCAGGGGATGATTTTCTTCGTAGGCCCACGCCGGGAAATACTTATCTACCGGGAACACAAAGCCGGTGTAGCTCGGTTCATCGTAAAACAGTTCTTCCAGCTTGATGCTGTCTTTGTGTTCTGCGGGGATTAGCGCTTCAATTTGAGCCACCACGTCCTCTTTGGTTTCGCCAAAGGTCATGCGGCGGTCGATGTAAATGGTGCATTCATCCGGCACCGCGTTGATGGAAGGTGTTTTTACTTCCATATCAGAGACGGTGATTTTGCCGTGTCCCAGAAAATCATGGTCGCCCAACTCCGGCTCCAGTTTGGAAATGGCATTGATGATGGGCAGCATTTTGTAGATGGCGTTATCGCCCAGGTGGTTTGAGGCGGCGTGAGCGCTCTTGCCTTTGGCCACAATCTTCATTTCCAGCCGGCCTTTGTGGCCGCGATAAACCTTCATTTTGGTCGGTTCACCAATAACCACGTAGTCGGGTTTTACACCGGGGTCCACTTCCACAAACGTGTTGGGGGCAATGCCGTCACACCATTCTTCCATGTTGCCAAAGTACCACATAGTGAAGCCATCCAACAGGCCCAACTCTTTGGCCAGGGCAATGCCGTAAACCATGCCCGGCGTGGAACCTTTTTCATCGCAGGCGCCGCGAGCGTAAAAGCGGCCGTCTTCAATTTTGCCTTCAAACGGATCCCATTCCCAACTGTCGGGATCGCCGATGCCAACGGTGTCAATGTGACTGTCGTAAACCATCACTTTGTCGCCGTCACCCATGCGGCCCATAATGTTGCCCATTTTGTCAAAACGAACTTCATTAAAGCCGAGCCGGCGCATTTCTTCGGCAATGCGTTTGCCTACGTCGCCCAGTTGGCTTTCCATGCTGGGAATGGCGCAGATTTCGCGCAGAAATTGAATGAGGGTATCGCGTCGCGCTTCTACCTCTTCGTGAATTTTTTTGATCAGAGCTTGATCGGTCATCAGGTAATTCCTTCCTAAAAATTTGGATTATTAAAATTATTGTAGAAAATTGCATAGTTGCAAGATTTAAATTGGCCCCAACACGCAACACGCAATACGTATTGCGTAAGGGTTATTTTACGAAACACGTAGCACGCAACACTTGCGCCGGA
>CAYWSS010000203.1:0-8835 GCA_964460505.1 uncultured Caldilineaceae bacterium
TAGTACGGGCGGTAATTTTTGGCCAGGTAACTTTCTGAGGGGTACAGCACGGTTTCGGCCAGTTGCAGGGCGCGATGTTCCAGCGCATAGCCCAGATACCGTTCAGTGGTGTGACTCCGGGTGGCTTCTTCACGGTCTATCAATTCCAATGAAGTGTGTAAGCGAACCACCAGCCGGGTGCGCGGATATTGCTGCCGGGTAATTTTGGCCGCCAGCGCGTAAAAGGCCACGCCGGTAAAATCAAAGAATTCAACTATGTCCGGGGTATCTGCCGCCACCAGTTTTTTCAGCGCAAAATGAACGCGGCAGGAGCGCCACAAAAATTCGTTGCCAAAATCGGCCTCGGTGACGGGCAGGCCGGCACACAAATCTTCAACCCGAAAGGCGCGGCACCGCTCCGCGTGGGGCAGGGCCGGATGATCCGTTTGTTGAAATTGCTCAAATGTGTCGCGGGGCAAATCGAGCAGAAAAATAACGGTGTGCCCTTGCTGCAGCAAAAGCTGGGCAGCATTATACAAAAAAACACCGTACCCGCCCGGCGTGGCAGGATGAATTTCATAACTGACAAAGCAAATTTTCATCGGGTCTTCACAATTCCAGAAATTCGGCCAGCGAGGCCTGGGCGCGGGCATTGTATGCGGGCGCGTAATTGCGGTAGGCTTCGATGATTTCATTCCGCCGGGTCAGGGCTTGCCGCGCGTATTCGGCAATGGTTTGGCTGCTGTCCGGGTAGGGCACCACCAGCGATTGGTGCAAAAAATCATGGTCTTCAAACAGGTGGGAATTGGGGCCAAACAGGCATGGGACACCCACCGACAGGCTTTCCAGCGGCAACATCGGCGCACACTCCGACAGAGTGACGTACAGGTTCAAATGCATCCGGGCCAGCGTGTCCGGCATCTGCGCCTGGGGAATTACGCGCTCATCCAGGTGGGTGGTATCAATTTGCAAGCCGGCGGCAAATTCGCGTGTGCGCGACCCAGCACCGGAGCCGTAAATAACCGCGCCGGGAATGAGCTTGGACGCGGCCAGCATAGCGTACGGCGGCTTGCGCCACCCTGCGCCCAGACTCCAGATTCCCAGGTGCGGTCCCTCTTCCAGCGGAGTTGATGGGCGGGTGGGAATATGATTGACCTTGCTCATAACAAATCCGGTGCGGATACCGGTTTGGGCCATCACTTCGGCCATTCCTTTTTTGGCAAAGCCCCATTTGTAAATCAGGCCCTGCTCGCACAATTTGCGTACCCGGCTAAAAGCGTCCCAATTGTAATCTTCGGACAATTGCAAAAAGTTTCCCAACCAGAAGACGTAAATTTTGACATCAGCAACAGTCTGGTGAAGCGCCGTAACCAGCCGGTGGTGAGACTGCGCAAATCCGCTAAAAACAAATCGACGGCAGCCGGTTTGGGCCAGCAGACGGGCCAGGCGTCGGGCACTGATCTTATCTAAATGCTCGTCAACCAATAGAACGGCCGAAAACAGATTGATGGTGGCGCTCCGCACGCCTCGCCATTCCGGGTAAATCAGGGCGATGGCATCGGGCGCAGCGGCTTTTGTATCTTCCAACCATTGAATCTCATCGGGTGAAAAATGGCCACTACCCGACACGGCCCCTGCCGGTTGAGATTCCCCCGGCAACGTTTTGGCATCCTGGCCAAAGACAGGGGCGGCGCTTCTCACCCGGTAATGTATCCAGCGTTTCAGCTTTTGTTTTGTGGTATTCGGCCGGTGCCAAATATCCAGCAAATTAGAGCGGGTCAGTTGCAGCCAGCGCCGGGTCAACAAATCCTGCGAATTCAGGACGGTTTCGTAGGCCTGTATTGGCCCGCTGTCATAGAGCCGGTCCCGTTCGGTGGTAATGGTTTGCAAGCTGCGGCTAACTTTGGAATAAAATTGCTGGACCGTGTCGGGTGCCAGCGCGGCGGCCAGCAGCAGCAACAAACCGCGGCTTTGCGCGGCCTCAACCGGGCCGGACAACCCGTCCAGATACAAATCCAGCTGGGACAGATGCCGGGTAATTGTATTTTCTTTACAACCGGGGGGCTTCGGCAGGTCGGCCAGATTTTCAAGCCGGTGGTACAGGTCGATAACCGGTGGGCAGATCCGGTGTAGAACGTTTTCTGCCTGCACCGTGATTTCAGTTCGCTTAAGATTTTCGGGGCGATAGTGATCCACTAACCGGGCATCCCCCGTCGTTAAATCCAGGTTGAATCTTTGGCGGAGCCGCAGTGCGAAGGTTTCTAACTGATCGACCATGCTATAAATGTGGCACAGAAAGCAATTATCTCTATTTTTTTCGATAAAGTTGACAATATTTTGGTTGTACACCTGCCAACTTTGCAAACCAATTTCAAGCTGTCCATGGCCGGAAAAATCGCCACGACGCAGCAGCGACAACATCACATCGAGCGGGTGGCGATACAAAAAAATAAAGGCAGCCTCCGGCAGCAGCGATTGCCAGAAATCCAGGAACAGGCTGGTACGGGGGTCTTTCCACCCCCACAATGGCAATTGAGCCCGGGCTGCAATAAGCTGCCGGGCCCGAGATAGTTCCGCCGGCAGCGGCTCAAACGAAAAAGGCGCGGTTACAAACATATCCCGGCCCCGGGTTTGCAGTAACTGGTCTTGAAAGGCCACCATCCCGGCATCTTCAAAATAGCCATGCGGGTTGCCTCGATTGGGCGGCAGCAGTTGCCGGCCCAAATCAACTCCATTTTTTTGAAGTAATCCGGCCGCCAGCGAGGTGCCGGATCGATGCATGCCGGTAACCAGGAGTACCCGTTTCGGTTTCAATCTGGCGCCTCGCCCGTGGGGGTAACTTCGTTTTCCGGCATAACTACGTAGCCAAAATGGGGATCAAGGTAGGCAATGCCGTAAGAATCTCGCGCATCGCGGGGAATAACCCGCACCATGGCTACATCAACCCGGCGCTGCAAATAGGTCTGTTCAGTATCGGTGCGCCCGCCGACGCCAATGTTGAGAAAATAATCACCGGGGGTAATATTTATTGTCAGCCCAAAATTAACCCGGTAGACCGTCCCGGCCGGAATGGCATCAAAATAAATCTGTTCCCGAAAACTGGCCATACTGGCCACATCCAGGCCGTCCACGGTTTTGAGCATCATCCCAAAATGCACGTTGCGTGCCGGTTGGTTGAAGCGCACGGTGTAGTTCCAGTGGTAGCGCCGGCCGGCCACCAGCACGTTGACCCGCTCTCCCTGGGCGTTGGTCATGGCCCAATCCACAATTTCCGCGCCGCCGTTGCCGTACAGATTTTCAACCGGCTGGGGCAGTTTGGGGTCAAACCAGTCTGCCGGCGCAACGGGCGGTGGCCGGCTGCTGCGGTTGTTATCAGGAGCCGGAGCCGGCCCGTTTTGACGCGTCGTGTCCAGCAGGGCGGCAATATTTTGCGGGGCGCTAAACATAATTTTCTGGTACAGATCGGTGGCCGGTTTGCCGGCGTCATCCACAATCAATTGGCCCTGATGCAGCAGCAGGCAGCGCTCACACTGCCGCACAATGGTCTGGGCTTCGTGCGAGACCAACAGCACGGTGCCACCATCAGCCTTAAATTGCTCTAATGAGGCCAGGCACTTGCGCTGAAAAGCCGTATCGCCAACCGCCAACGCTTCATCAACCACAAAAATCTCTTTGGGCACAAAGGTTTGCACCGCAAAGGCCAGCCGCACAAACATACCGCTGGAGTAGTGTTTGACCGGCTGATCGATAAATTGGCCAATATTGGCAAACGCGGCAATGTCATCAAAAATATTGTCAACTTCTTTTGGGGTTAATCCCCAAATAGAACCATTAAGGTACACATTTTCCCGGCCGGTAAATTCGGGGTCAAAGCCGCTGCCCAATTCCAGCAAGGCGGCCACGCGCCCATTAATACGCACTTCGCCTTCTGTTGGGGCCAGCGTACCGGCAATGATCTGCAGCAGCGTACTTTTGCCGCTGCCGTTGCGCCCAATGACGCCCACCGCTTCACCTTTCTTGATATCAAACGAGAGGTCGCGTAACGCCCAGAATTCACGGTAAAACGTGCGGGGCTGCCGGCGTAAAAACGGGGGCAGTACGCGCCAGAGCGACTGTTTTAAACGATCTTGAGGGCGAGCATAAAGGGGGTACATTTTGCTGAGGCCGCGGGCGGAAATAGCGTAGTTTGAGGCAACGCCGGCTATTGGAGACATTTTTGAGGCAACTGTTGTTTTTTTCTCTTGAGATATCATACCAGGTTACTGATCTGGAGTATCATTTGTGGTTAAATTGGTCGCCCACCGGTAATTTGCCAGCGCTTTTGGATGGTTGCCCAACATTTTGTAAGCATCCCCCAATCCCTGGTAGATGGATGCGTTGTCAACAATCCCCTGAGCCAACGCCTGCTCATAAACCTGAACAACCAGGTCCCATTGCTCAAGTTCGGTTAGAAATTCACCAAATGCCAGATAGACGCGGGCATCATCCTCTGTCAAAGCCAGGGCCGTGTCAAGGGCCTCAAAGCCTTCTGCCGGCTGCGCTGTGGCAAACAAGGCCCGCCCCAAAAATACGTCGTACCAGAAATTATACGGCGCTAATTCCAGCGCGCGGCGGTAATAATCAAGCGCGGTTTGGGGTTGTTGCAGACTATTCATATAAAAATTACCGGCCTGCGCCTGATACCAGGGGTTATTGGGGCTTACGTTTAATGCCTGCAAAATTTGAGCCGCTGCCTGGTCATAATTCTCCTGATCGGCATAAATAAACCCTTGCTCAAAGTAAGCATTGCCAATTGTGCCCGGATCTTGAATAGAGATTGCTTTTGAAACGTGTTCCAGCGCCTGATCATAATTTTTCTGCCGTTGATAGGCACGAGCCAGGCCCAGATGGGCTTTGGCATTAATCGGATCAAGGTTAATTGCCGTTTCATAATAAGGCGCGGCCAATTCTGATGATCGATGTTCCAGCATTACATCCCCTACCATCTGCTGGATTGTGCTGGAGTCGGCCTCTAACCGTAAAGCCAGGTCCAGTTCAAACTGGCCCGCGTCCGGTTGGCCGGCGGCATAAAGTGCCCCCCCCAACACCGCCCGGTACCAGGCCGAAGCCGGATCCAGAGTGGTGGCCAGGCGATAGTGGACAATCGCCTGATCCAATTGGTTGAGATTCCAGCGGTAAATATCGCCGACTTGAATTTGCAGTTCGGGGTTATCCGGTTCCACGGCAACGGCTTGCTTAAATGCCTCTACGGCCAGATCGACATTGCCGCCGGCCAGATAGGCGTTGCCCAACTCCCGGTAGGGCCAGGCCTGGTCAGGATTATTGGCCACCATGTCCTGATACAATTGGATCAATGCGTCCGGCTCAATATTTTGACCCGAATTCTGGTAGGCCTGAGCCAGACCAGAATAGGCCCGGGCATAATCCGGCTCTGTCTCAATGGCTTGCTGAAATTGGGTAATGGCTTCTTCAATCCGCTCCTGATCCAGATAGAACTGGCCCAAATCGGCTGGCGGCCAGGCTTTGCCGGGGTTATTTTCAAGGGCCTGTTTAAAGACTGCCTCGGCATCATCTTTTTTGCCGGCCAGGGTATAAGCCCTGGCTAACCAGCGATACCCTTCCGGATTGCCCGGTTCCAGGTCGATGGCCGTCTTGAATTCGTTAACGGCCAATTGATAATTGCTCTGCGGCGGGGAGTGCCACGGCCACAAATCTATCCCGTTAAAATAAGCTATCGTTAGCCCAACCGCTACAATAACCAGCCCAAACAAGGTATAGGCTGTTATAGCAAGCCAACTGATTTGTTTGATCTGACGTTTTAATCCGTTCCTGCTCAATTCCATAACTTTCTTTTCTGCCCAAATACTGGGGGTAATTTAGAAGTTTGCCACAAATGTGTCTATCTCGCAATTTCAATATTATTGACTAACCGGGTAGGGGGCCGCATAATCCGGCCTTGAGTTGGACGGCTCGGCCGGCAGCGGAGCCACGCCGGGTTGGCCCCACGAAATCCGCTCGGTGGTCCAGCCATGGTCTCCCTGGCCCCACGGATTGGCCGGCAGATCGAACAGTTTGGAAGGTTGGCCGGCGCCGCTCACCGGTACCAGCCAGACCGCCCAGCCGCCGCCGCGGTCAGATACAAAGGCCACCCACTGCCCATCGGGCGAAATAGCGGGCAGGCCGTCGTTGCCGGCGTGGCCGGACAGGTTGGCCGGCCTGCTGCCGTCCAGATTCATCAGGTAGGCGTCCCAATTGCCGTCGCGTTGAGAACTAAAGGCCAGCAGGTTTCCCCGGGTATCAGACGGCAGGTCTGATGGCTCCCGGCTAAGCGGCGCGGGCGTTACGCCATTGCTAAAGCCCGGGGTTGACCCTGCCGGTATCGTATACAGGCCACATTGGCGGCCCCCGGCCCAACTGTTGCAGCCGCTGTACACAATTTGTTCACCGGCCGTCCAGACCGGATTGCTGCCCTGCAAATTGCCATGGCCGGCCGAAACCAGCATGCCCAAACTGACAATGTCTTTGCAGCGCGGGTCGCTTTCCTGCTGTGGAGGCAGCAGGCTGCACTGCACAAAGATGCGGTTTCCATCGGCGGCCAGCGGGTTATCAAAGACCAGCCGGTTGCCGGCCGGATCGTAAAACGGGTGCATATCGCGGGAGATAGCAGTGATTTGTCGTTGACGGCCGGCGGCCGGTGTGACCTCAACTATGTACTGGCCGGCCCCGTCACGGCTAACCAGCAGCCGTTGGCCATCGGGGCTAAAATGAGGTTGGCGGGCGTTAGCCACCCGGCCCACTTCCCGGCCGTCCGGCACCGAAAATAGATGCACGTCGTACGCTGCCCGGCCGTTATCCAACGGCACGGCCAGCAAGCCGGCCGGCGCCGGGGCTGTTGTTGTTGCCGCCGGTAAATTCACCGGACGGCTGAGGATTTGGGTGGGGCTAAGTGGCTGTGCGGCAGCAGCAGGTTGCGGCGGCATCGCCTGAAAACGGGTAAAACGCGGTTTATTGACGTTGGGTACCACCTCATTGGGCAGCCGGGTACTGAAGCTGTCGTCCCGGTTTTGGGCCACGCCCCGCACACAAAAATCCTGGCTGTGCTGCGGTTCGGTAAACAGCGACTTGTCAACGCTCAGGATTACCTGGTGCGGCCCCGGATTTAAAACAGCCAGCGGTTGCTTTTTGCCCCACTTGTTTTCTGTAAAATTCCAGGCGCGAAACAGCGTATTTTTATTAATTTGATTATAAACGGCCTGATATTCGGGCCGCCCGGCGCAATCGGTGTTGATATTTAATGCAAAAATCAGCGGCGCAGCGGCCACATTGCCCACCACGTAATAAGTAAAATCCAGCGTTTGCTGGTTGTTGGTTACAGCCAGGCTGGTGACGTCGTAGCCGGCAAAAGGCACGTCGCCAATGGGGTCGGCCACCAGCCACTGACCGGCGCCGGGCTGCGCCACAATGTCGCCGGTACGGGTATCGGCTTGCAGGGCAATGGTGCGGCCGACGGCCCGGCTTACATTTTTCCAGCCTCCCCAGGCGTGGGTGACGGCCAGCGGCGTGGTGACCGCCCCGGTTGAAAGCAGGACCTGCAGCGGTTCAACAATCGTCTCGGCAGGAAGCTCGGAGGCAAAAAAGGTCACTTCGCGGCCGTCAAAGCTGGGCACAAAAGGGTGGCCGGGTTCAGCGCGGATTAACGCGCTGCCCGGCGGCAGCGGCAGCTTAATATCCACATCCCACATCCGCCCCCGCGTATTATCCGTAAACAGGGTGTAGGTCAGCATCTCACCGGCGGTGACGGCGGTGGCCTCCAGTTGCAGCCGGCTGCGGGGCGGGCGGCGCCATTCCAGCCTCTCTGCGGTTATATCAACGGTTGCCTCTTTCGCCAGGTAGTCGCCGGGCAGATCGCCTTTCCAGCTTAGCCAGGGTTGGGTGATGAAGGTGGTTTGCTCGGGATCAGTAGCTTCCACGGTAAAGGAGGCCACCCGTATGGCGTTGCGGTCCAGCACAGCGGTAAAAAAAGAAACCTCCCGGCCATCGAAGTTGACAGCGGTGTTTGCTTGCGCATGGCTGCTTACGTAGCGAGTACCGGCCGGCAGCGGAATATTGATGGTGACGTCATTAAGATTTCCGTCAAACCGCTTAACAAAGAGGATATTGTAGGTGATTTGTCCATCCTCCGAGGGGGAAGGCGTCAACCGGAAAATAAAGGGCGGCCATTGGGCCTGCGCCGGATTGGGCGCAGCCAACAGCGCCGGCCCCCCAACCAGCAGGGTAATAACGAGCAGCTTAAGCAAAAATTTCATAGCGCAGTTCCTCAAAACTCTGTTTCAAAGGCAAAAAGAAGCCCAGCCAACACCAGCCGGGTAGACTCAAGCAGGCCGGCCCCAACCCAAACCGGCAGCACCGCTTTTACCAATAGTATTCTATTTTACACATGGTGGTCACTCTATGCTAATTTAAAGGGGCATTTAAGGTCTGATTATCCTGAGAACGGCTGCCTCTCCTGCTGTATGCCCGCCTCTTAAACCGTTCAATCTGTAACCCATCAAACCAATATCATTAAGTTAAGGGCGTAGCATAGGGCCTTGTGCCCGCCCGCAAGGAGCTAAACCACGCTAACTTAATGACATTGCCCATCAAACAACTTTGCCTGTTCTCTGAAAATGTGTTTAAATCAGGCATCTTGTAATAAAAGGAAGCCGGGGTGAACATGAAAAAAAAAGAGGCCGGCAAAAATAGCCAAACTCCTGCCTGGGTTGAGCCTGTTCTGTTGGCCGGCGGGGTCATTTTTCTTTTTCTCATGTTTTGTGTGGGGGGTGACATCACGCCGCGCTGTGGCGCACGCGCAGGCAA
>CAYWSS010000204.1:0-8833 GCA_964460505.1 uncultured Caldilineaceae bacterium
ACGCCACTCCGCTATCGCTGCGAGGCTGGCTACGAGCGGGTAATAGCTCCTTGTATAAAATGTTCGTAGTCAGGCACACAATAAAATGAAGTGCCGGCTAACGCCACTCCGCTATCGCTGCGAGGCTGGCTACGAGCGGGTAATAGCTCCTTGTAATATCGATAACTGCCAATGTTTATACGATTGACGATAACTACTCCCCTCCAAACCTCCTCCCGAAATCAAGGGGAGGCTTTTAAACTTCCCCCCGTACTTGTTTATCCCCCTGCCAGGGGGAGGGGGGAACAAGTACAATAACTGTTACGCCCCTACGTATTTGGCGTATAGCCCCCGGGCCACGCTTTCGTCCTGCGTGCCTTTGATAATGGCCCGGGCATCGGCAAAAAGGGTGATTTCATAATTATCCACGGCAAAGCGCAACAGGTAATCATTGCCGGCGGTGATTTCCGCCACGGTCCGCAACCGGTCTGCCAACGTGGCCAGCGGCAGTCTGGCTGCGCCGGGCTGCCGAATTTGCACCGCATTGCGTCCGCACAAACTGATGGTTTCCGCGCCAATTTCCTGATTGAGAAACTCAAAATTGCGCTGTCCGCATGCCGGACAATCTTTACGGGGGCCACTGGTGCCAAACTGCTCAAAACTGTTGTACCACAAATCAAAATGGATGATGCCCTCGTTGATATCCCCCTGCCCCACAATCATTTTGATAGCCTCGGTGGCGCTCACACTGGCCAGCGCGCTGACCACCGGCCCAACCACGCCCGCCGTGTCGCAGGTGGCGGTGCTGCCCGCCGGCGGAATATCGTTGAACATACAGCGCAGGCAAGCAGTTTTACCGGGAATGATATTCTGGCTCATGCCGTACGAGGCTACGGCTCCGGTGTAAATCCAGGGGATATTGTGCTTGATGCAGGCATCGTTGAGGATGTAGCGCGTTTCAAAATTATCGGTGCCGTCCATCACCAGGGTCATGCCCTTAATCAGGGCCTCGATATTTTCGGCATTGACATCGGTTACGATGCCCCGCACCTCAATATCAGAATTGATGGCCCGCAGTTTGCGTTCGGCGGCAATGGCTTTGGGTAGATTTTCCGCCAAATCCTGCTCGTCGAACAGGAGCTGGCGCTGCAAGTTGTTCAACTCAATAAAATCCCGGTCCACGATGGTCAGATGTCCCACCCCGGCGCGGGCCAGATGATTGGCGATGACGGTGCCGTTGGCTCCACAGCCTACCACCAATACCCGGGCTTCAAGTAACTTCTGCTGTCCTTCTTCGCCAATGCCGGGGAAGATAGTCTGGCGTTTGTAGCGTAAAAGTTTATCCTGATTTTCTAATTCTTGTAATTTTGTACCCATCATCATTCTGTTTGAAGCTAGTCAAAAACTACCTGGATTGATTCTATGTAACCGTTCAGCTCCCTATGTCATTCCCGCATGTTGTATCCAGCACCGGATCTGCCAGTGAGCTATCTGCTGTTAGATACTGTTCCAGCCGTTGAGGTTTTTCAAGGGTAGTGGGCATCTTGCCTCCTCCTAACGATTTTCCTGCGCGTCCACAATTTCCAGCGGCACCGGCCCAAAGCGGCGTAATCCGGCATCGGTCAATTGCCACACGTTGGTGTTGAGCGGCATGCCTTCGTGGATGGAGGCAATCAGGTAGAACACATCTTCCCAGGCACTGTCCATATCGGTTTGCGAGGGGATGGGCGGCCAATCGGGGTGGGAGTGGTAGATGCCGATGATGTCCAGGCCGGCATCGTCGGCTTCAAATTGAGCCCGTGCAAATTCCTCGGCGCTGATGTCGAAGCGGTCAGTGCGCTCGGCGTTTTGGTTGGTGGCCCGCCGCACTTGCCGGACCAGCCCGCCCTCGTCAAAGCTGCCCAGCAAAAAACCGCAACATTCAAAGGGATAGGTTTCTTTGGCGTGGGCGTAGATTTGCTTGAGTTGGGCATCGGTTATTTTCATCAGTAGATTACCTGCGGGTTGTGCGTCGTTTTCGCGGTTTTGGCATATTTCTGGTGGGCAAGCCCCGGTAACTGGGGACCATAATTTCAAAGGGAGTGCAGCGCCCCACATCCAAAATCAGCGATTTGAGGCGTGGCTTCAAATCGACATCCTTGGCCATGGTGATGACGGTGGGCAGGCGGGCGTTGTAGCGGTAGTTGAATAGCTGGTACAACTTTTCTTCGGCCCAGGGCGTGGCACTCTGGGTGCCCAGATCATCCAGAATCAGCAACGGTGATTTTCGCACTTCGTCAAAACGCTTGTCGTAGGAAGTCAGGCTGTTGGGGCTGTAAGTACTGCGCAGGTGGTCCAGCAAATCGGGCACCACCACAAACAGGGCCGGTTCGCCGGAGCGCACCCGCTCGTTGGCAATGGAAGCGGCCAGGTGCGTTTTGCCGCAGCCGTAGGTGCCGGAAAAGGATATCCAGTCGCGGGGATTGGTAGCAAACGTGCGGGCAAAGTTAAACGCTCGCCGTAGGTTTTCGCCCTTTTCGCGCTCTAATTCATGCTCGCGCAAATCAAAGGTGTCAAAGGATTGGTCGGCGTGCAGGGTCAGGCTGGACAGTTCGGAAATGCCCTGAGCCACGCCACTCTGCCGAAAATCGGGCGCGAGAATGGTCATAATCCGGGCCAGATCGGGGTCGATGAGTCGGGAGCGGATGCGAATATCAATTTCTTCCAACTCGTGATTGGTGGTGATGACGGTAGGAAGCTGGGCGTTGTAGCGGTAGTTAAATAGCTGAAACAGCTTTTCCTGCGCCCATTGTGTGGCGCTGTGCGAGCCAAGATCATCCAGAATTAGCAGTGAGGCGGCGCGAATGTCTTCGAAGCGCTGGTCGTAGGTGGTGGTGCTGTAGGGGCTGTAGGTGCTGCGCAGGTGGTCCAGCAAGTCCGGCGTAACCACAAACAGGGCCGGTTTTCCGTGGTCGATGACGTGATTGGCAATGGCGGCGGCCAGGTGAGTTTTACCACAGCCGTAGCCGCCCAAAAATACCAGCCAGCCTGCCGGTTTACCGGCAAACTCTTCGGAAATTTCGTAGGCCATGCGCAGGTTGCGCCGCCGCTCTTCGGTCAGGCCGATACCGTCCGGCACAAAATTCCGGAAGGTAAAGCGAGCCATCAGTTTCATATTGCTGATGGTACGCAGATTGTTGAGCCGCTTCGATTCCAGTTCCTGTAGCTGGCACTTGCATTTTACCAGCTTGCCAAAATTGGGGTGTTCCACCGGCACATCCTGTCGCAAATAGCCGGTGCCGCCGCACACGGGACACAGCCACTCATTTTCCCCGCCGGAGACGTTGGCCGGATTTTCTTCGGGCAGCTGTTCAGCCGGCGGGCCGGGTTGTTTTTGCTGTTTGAGAATTTCGTCCAGTTGTTTCAAGGGTCTACCTTAATATCAGCGAGCTTTCTTCGTCGGTGTACCAGGTTCTGTCTGCGCGTTGTTCCTGCGGCTGGTTAACATTTTCCCGACCGGAGGTAGCGTATCGTTCCAGCACCGCCCGAATGTAGCTCCATTTACGAACGTTGTTTTCCACCGCAACTTTGAAGGCATCTTCAATCCATTCCGGGGGATAGGTGGCTTCGGCATCTTTCAGTTCGTCCGCCAATATGGGAGAAATCAGGCCGATGTTGTCTTCGTACAATTCAAAAATGTTGGGGCGTTTGGTGGGCGGGGCAATTTCCAGGCCGCTGGTGGATACGACCCCCACTTCACCCTCTTCAATTTTGGCAAAGGCCTGCCGTCCCCGTTCGCTGTTGAGAAAGAAAACGTTGTGCAGGCCGGTCTCGCCTTCCACTTCCATTTCAACCCGCAGCAGGGTACCGCGCTGCACGCACAAGTCCAGCCCCTCGCTCAGGGCGGCTTCAACATCGTCATCAATCAGGCCCAAACTCTGAACCAGCGTCTCGCTGGCCAGCAGCTCATTTTGAGAGATGGCGTGCCGGCTTTGCCGGTAATGCACCCACACAAAATGAAGAAAAACTTTCAGTTCGAGCAGATTGTCGATTTGCGGCAGCAACCGGGCAAAAAAGAGGTCCGGCACTGCTGTAAATCGTAATTCGCCTGCGGGAAATCCTTTAAACTGTTCCATAAGTATCAACGACAAGTTATACAAGCCGGACACGTACAACGTGAATTATATATTTGCCAATGTGCCGGACCGTGGATAATACCATCGTGCTGGTCAAAGCGTCCTTCGATACAGTTGAAATAGTTTAAATCCCCAGCATTATAGCGCCTGAAAACCGAATAAGAAATATGGTCTGCCCTTTGAATTATTCGAGAAGCCTTTGAGTCAACAAATAATGGCACTTCACAGATATTCCTCAGATAACTTCCCCACCTATTGCCCTGTTCTCTAAACGTTGTCGCAAGATTTTGCAATATTGACTCATGAGAGCTTTTATCAAGTACTATCAATCCTTTATGTCCATAATCAGCAGATACTCTTTGCAAATACATATCAAATCTGCTGCTTGCATCTTCAAACGCCTTCATAAATGGATTATCTGCTGAAAATAACTCCTTGTGTACAGCACAAGCAAATGTCACCACATCTTGATATGCATGTTCAAGGACAGATAACACTTTTTTGATTATTTCCACACGCTCATTCTTTGAAAACTTATTCCACGGAGCATTACGTCCACCAAATATTTCTGATGCGTGAAATTCAATCTGCCTCGAATTTTCCTCGTCAATTTCTTTTGCAACTTTCTCAAGTTGATATGTGAGCCAACGAACACTGTTTTCCGGAACACACCCCCCGCCTAATACAAAGTACTTTTCATCTTTGTTATTTACTGAACCGGAGTCATCTAAATATAGCAAATACATAAAAATCCTCATAATGAAAAATTCCCTTTGGAAAAACTCCAAAGGGAATTTTAAGAGCCGAATTGATTAACATCAAACGAACCGCCAAAAATGCGGCACGTTCGACTGTATCAGCCAAGTGGGACATTCCCCAGCGAATCGCCAATAATGCAACTCCCTCAACTGTAATAATAGTATACAACCATTTAAAGCAAAATTCAAGCATCATTTGGGAGTTTAAGGAATTTCTGATATTTGTAGAGAAACAGATAAAACAATTAATAATCCAGCGGTTGGGTGTTTACTTCCAAATCGACAAATTGGGCCAGTTGTTTCTTGAAATAAACAGAAAAGACGCCGGTTGGCCCGGAACGGTGCTTGCTGACAATGATTTCGGCAATGTTGGGGAATTCGGTTTCGGGATTGTACACGTCATCGCGGTAAATAAACAGCACTACGTCCGCGTCTTGCTCGATTGAACCAGATTCTCTCAAATCTGAGAGCATTGGCCGTTTGTCGTGTCTGGATTCCACCTGACGCGAAAGCTGGCTCAGGGCCAGAATGGGGATGTTTAGTTCGCGGGCCAGCCCTTTGATTGAGCGGGAAATGAAGCTGATTTCCTGCTGCCGGTTTTCGTTGCGGGTGCCGCCGCGCATCAGTTGCAGGTAATCCACAATGAGCAAATCCAGCCCGTGTTCGGCGTGCAGGCGGCGGGCTTTGGTGCGCAATTCCAGCACAGAGATGGAGGGCGTATCGTCAATAAAAATCATCGATTCTGAGAGCAGCCGAATGGCCTGGTAAAAGGTGGTCCACTCATCGGATTTGATGTTTCCCAACCGCAGACGCTGGCTGTCGATGCCGGTTTCGGCGGAAACCAGACGCTGCACCAGTTGCTCATCGCTCATTTCCAGGCTAAACAGGGCTACCCGCTTTTGCCAGCGCCGGGCCGATTGCAGGGCGATGCTCAAAGCCAAACTGGTTTTTCCCATTCCCGGCCGGCCGGCCATAACAACCATGTCAGAGCGCTGCAGGCCGCCCAGCAGCTTGTCCAAATCGGACAGGCCGGTGGGAATGCCAACGATTTCGCCCTGATGCTGGTGCAGGTATTCAATCCGGTCGTAAAATGAATCCAGCACCTGCTTGATGGGTCGCAAATCACGGTCTACCCGCCGCTCGGAGACGCCAAAGATAATTTCTTCGGCCCGGTCTACAATTTCATCAGCGTCTTCGGAATCCTGATAGGCCAGTTGGGCAATTTGTCCGGCGCCGTCAATCAGGCGGCGCAGGACGGCAGTACGTTCAACAATACGGCCGTAATATTCAACGTGAATGGAACTGGGGGTGGCATTGATCAGGCTGGTCAGGTAGGCCGCGCCGCCAATTTCATCAAGCTGGTCGCGCCGGGCTAACTCATCGGTCAGCGTTACCAGATCCGCCGGCTGGCGGCGTTCGTGCAAATCCAGAATGGCCTCGTACACCCAGGCCAGACGCTGCACGTAGAAATCGTTCGGCTTTAGGAATGTTGAAATGTGGATAATGGCGTCGGTGTCGATGAGCAGAGAGCCTAAAATGGCTTCTTCGGCTTCGATGTTATGAGGTTGTAATTTATCGGGGACGGTGCTCCCGGTACCGTTATTTGCCATAATTTACACTCGCACAACCGTTCTGGTTAGAGATAATAACACGCGCGCGGGGTTTCGTCAAAGAATTTTTAACCAACCTACCGCGCACGTAAAATGTTTTTATTGGTTTTTACAGTGAAGAGCCGGACAGAAATGGTATCTGCGTTTGAGCAAACAGAGGTAATAACCAGCCTGCAATTATTCGACAGGCCTTGTTAGATATTGCCTTTTTTGCCGGGTGACGGTTTAATTCTTCCCCAGATCGTCCAGATCCAACTCGTTGATAAAATCGGCAAAGGCAGACAGGCTTTGCTGCTCTTCTTCCGATACCGGAGCTGTATCTGTTTCGCCCAAATCAAGGTCCTCAATGCCGGTTTCCGGAACAATTGATGCTTCTTCCATGACCTGTGGGGCTATAAACAGGGGGGCATCAACGCGAACACCCAGAGCAATGGCATCGCTGGGGCGGGCATCAATGGTGATACTTTTGCCGTCAACATCCATGACGATGTTAGCAAAGAAGGTGTCGTTCTTAAGTTCGGTTACGATAATATGCGATATTTTGGCGCCCATCTGGTCGATAATGCTTTTTAACAAATCGTGCGTAAGTGGGCGGGCCACTTGCACACCCTGTAATTGAAGGGTAATTGCATCAGCTTCAAAGGGGCCTATCCAAATGGGTAAATACCGGTCAGAATCTAATTCTTTAAGAACAACAACTCGGTGTTGCGACATCAAGCTAACTCTGATGCTATCAATTTTTACTTCTATCATTTATACCCTCCTTCCGTCTTGAACAACGGAATGACGCTTGGATTATACCACAGCACATATTGACTTATCAAAAGATATACTTGTTTTTTTCAAATTTCCCGCGCTCTTGCATTGCAGGGGTTAATATACAGCTTTCAAGCGCCCCGTGCCATTTTCCCTCATTATGTCGCTTTGTCTTTACACGTAAGTTGTTTGGCTCAAAAACCAGAGATAACAAACGCCTAAATGCAGCGGATTTATCCTTGACCAAGCCATAAAGCCTTGCCCTTTTAGGGCTTCAGGCAAAACAAATTTCGCAGTTCCGCAAAACTCGGCAGGTTACAAGTGACCGGCCCTTAAAATATAGATACAGGTCTACTTTCAGTGGCCCTAAAAGTGCCGGTCACTTTAATTTACCTGATGATTTTTGCGGTATTGCCAAATTTATTTTATCGGCCCAAAATCCTTACGGCGATGCCTAATTCAATCGAATTGAATACAAAGCCATAGTGCCACCCCTTGCTAATATTGGTTATTGGCATTTATTATACCTCATTCTCAAAACGGTATAAAGTTGCTCACCGCGCTCATTTTTCCCTCTTTCTGTTCACGTATATAATCGTGAACGAAAGTGGTTTGTAATTATAATTCGGGGTTAATTCGTTAACAATTCTGATAGTTCAAACAGTAGTGCGCCTTTTGGCGCCACATCACATGGACGCATACAAGATTTAAAGAGAACAAACCGGCTGTGGATTTATGCGCATAAAAAATTTAGTGAGTCTTGCTTTTATCCTGGCGATAATGGTTGCCTGCGCCACGGTGCAGCCAATTGATACCGGTGCGGCACAGCAAAAAATCAACACCGCCCGGCATCAAAATCAACATACCGTTTGGGAAATTGACTGGCCAAATAACCCGGCAGGCGGCCTTATAACGGCAGAAACATGGCAGGCCGCCGGCCGTTATCGCTATGAAATATTGGAATCCACAGCCCCGGCCCTGATTGGCGAAACGCTGGTATTTGATGGGCAGACCGCCTGGCAATACAACCGGCTTGACCCTCCGGAGGCGTTTGCCCCCGCCCCGGAAACTTTGTCGCCCGTAACGGATGCGTTTTTAATTATCGCCCGGCTGTTAGCGCGTGAAGCGGTTTCCGCCACGCAGCAGCCTGTTTACGTCAATTCTATCCCGGTAACGCAAATTACCCTCACTTTCAAAAATGGTGATTCTTTGAATCTCTGGCAGGATGAGAAAACGGGGCTGCCGGTTCAGGTTGAATTTGCAGCAGGCGACCAGCAGGGCAAATTGAAAGCCCGCTCGTTTGAACCACTGCTCAATCCACCACCGGAACTGTTCGGCGTGGGGGCGTGGGTGAGTTGAGTGGGTTTTGTCTCACCTATATTGGCACAGAAAGATATTGCAGACAGTGAATCTTTGGCGGTTTATTCACAAAAGTTGAAATCATCAAGCCGGGCATTTCTCAAGGCTGCCGTGAAGATGTGGACAAAGCATGTTGAGAAAAATCTTAAAGGGCAAGCAACACCTGAAAACGTGGCTGCTATTCAAGCAAGCATTTATAGGTTTCACTACCGGACACTTTTTCAGGAACGCTTTTTTATGTCGCTTGTCGCGGTTT
>CAYWSS010000205.1:0-8804 GCA_964460505.1 uncultured Caldilineaceae bacterium
GAGGAGGTCTGGTCTCTGACGAAGGTGCCGGGCTGTCCCCTGGTGGATGCCAAAGGAAGCCAAAAGCCCTGCCGCTACACCACGGAAAATACCAAAGACCCTCCTTTTTCTTGACCCAGTACTAATTTATGGTACTATATTGATGTGAAACGCAAACATCGAAAAACAGTGGGACTTATCTTCGCAAGACCCACAAGCGGCAATATCAAATGGGGTGACATTGAGTTGCTGTTTGTTGGGCTTGGGGCTGAACTCAGCGAGCGAGAAGGTTCTCGTATCGGTGTTCGGCTGTTTGGAGAAAGAAGGGTTTTTCACAGACCGCATCCTTCTCCAAATAGAGACAAAGGGGCGATTGCAAGCATCCGTAAATGGTTAAAAGAAAATGGGGTAGAACTATGATGAACACAATGGAAATTGATGGTTATCGGGCAGTTATTCAGTACGACCCGGATATTGAGATGTTCCGGGGAGAATTTATTGGCTTGAATGGGGGAGCCGATTTTTACGCCAAAGATATTGAGGGGTTGCGCAGGGAAGGCAAAATTTCATTGAAGGTTTTTCTGGAAATGTGCCAGGAGGATGGGATGGAGCCACGAAAAGAGTACTCCGGCAAGTTCAATCTTCGAGTTCCGCCCAAGTTACACGCTGAAATTGCGACTAGGTCTGCAGCAGCAGGTAAAAGCCTAAATCAATGGGTTACAGATATGCTGAACCAATCTATAACTCATGTTGAAGATCATTCAAAATGAGGGTGGTACTGTTCCCAAAGGGCGGCCTAACAAAAAAATTGTCGCGTCAAGAAAAGCCCAGAATGTTGGGAATTAGGCGCTTAGTCTATAGAAATTCGTTAATGCTACCCAGTGGGTGAAAGTCCCATCCGGCTAAAGTCTGGCCAACAGGCCGGCAGCAAACCCTGCGGGCACCTTCGGCCGGTAACGGAAATTTGAAGCCATGGGGAGCAATATCCTTGACAGCCCGTGTGATTGAACCCCGAACCCGCAGGGGGTTTTTTTAGAACATATCCGCGCCAGAAATTTTCATTTATAAACTCTAATGCAGCAACCTTGTTGCCCGCCACACTTAAGGAATTGCCATGCTAACAATCGCTGAAAAAATCCTGTTTGTCGTAGCTGTTTTTGTTTCACTCTACTTTGCCTACACCACCTTTAACCGAATGTTCAAGGTGGTGCAGCGCGGCAAAGGAGAGCTTAAACTTGACCAACTCCCCCGCCAGGTGATGGCCGGGGTGGTGGCGCTGGCGGGGCAGGGGCGCATCATCCGGCACCGCCGGATAACCTCACTGTTTCACATTGCCGTGGCCTGGGGTTTTATCTACTATATATTGGTAAATCTGGTCGATGTGCTGGAAGGGTACATTCCCGGTTTTTACTTTTTGGGAAGCGGGGCGCCGGGCGGCATCTATCGCCTGCTGGCCGATCTGTTGAGCGTGGCCGTGTTGGCCGGCATGATTTTCTTTCTGGTCCGGCGCTTTTGGGCCAAATCCCCGGCGCTGCGCTATCGAGACAACATCAAGCTGCATCCCAAAGCGCCGGCCGGCATTCCCAGAGATTCCCTGATTGTGGGCGGTTTTATTTTGGGTCACGTGGGCTTCAGGTTTTTGGGAGCCTCGTTTGCGGTGGCCGTGGACGGCGGCGATCCCTGGCAGCCCTTTGCCAATTCTGTGGCCGCGCTGTGGGCCGGCTTGCCGGAAAGCGGGCAGCTTGTTGGCTGGCACCTTTGCTGGTGGCTGGCGCTGGGCCTGATTTTGGCGTTTCTGCCCTACTTTCCCTACACCAAACACGCCCACCTGTTTATCGGCCCCTTTAATTTTATGACCCGCCCGCAGCGCAAGGCGTTGGGCGCACTCGACCCGATTGATTTTGAAGATGAAAGCATTGAAGAATTTGGCGTGGCCCGCCTGACCGACCTGCACCAGACCCACATTGTCGATGCCTTTGCCTGCATCATGTGCAATCGCTGCCAGGATGCCTGCCCGGCCTACGTCACCGGCAAAGAGCTGTCCCCCTCGGCGCTGGAAGTTAACAAACGGTACTATCTTAAAGAAAACATGACCGCGCTGGCCAACGGCGAAGAAGATGCGCAGCCGCTGCTGGAATACGCCATCAGCAAAAGCGCGGTGTGGAGCTGCCTCAGTTGCGGCGCGTGCGTAGAGGTGTGCCCGGTGGGCAACGAGCCAATGTTTGACATTTTGGCCGTGCGGCAGGAACAGGTGCTGATGGAAAGCCAGTTTCCGCACGCGCTGCGAGGGGCCTTTACCGGCATGGAGCGCAACGCCAACCCCTGGCAAATGGCCGATGACCGGCTGGGCTGGGCCAAATCACTTGATTTTCCGGTACGTACCGTGGAAGAAAACCCAGACTTTGACCTGCTCTACTGGGTGGGCTGCGCCGGCGCGTTTGACCCCAGCGCCCAGAAAATCGCCCGGGCCATTGCCACGGTACTGCACGCTGCCGGCGTGAATTTTGCCGTGCTGGGCAACAATGAAACCTGCACCGGCGATGTCGCGCGCCGGGCCGGAAATGAATACCTTTTCTTTGAAATGGCTCAAATGAATATCGAGACGCTGAATGCCGCCGGGGTAGACAAAAAACGAATTGTCACCGGCTGCCCCCACTGCCTGCACACCATTGGTCAGGAGTACGCCGCTTTTGGCGGCAGCTACACCGTGCTGCACCACACCCAACTCATCACCGAGTTGGTGGGCAGCGGTCAGCTCAAATTATCCTCTACCAAAAATGGACAGGTTACGTTTCACGACCCCTGTTATCTGGGCCGCCACAACGGCGAATACGCCGCTCCCCGCGAGGCCTTGGTCCAAGCCGGCCTCACGCTGCTGGAGATGGATCGCAGCAAGGCCAACTCCTTTTGCTGTGGCGGTGGCGGGGCCCAAATGTGGAAAGAGGAGGAAGAAGGCGCGGAAGCGGTTAATGCCAACCGTTTTGCCGAAGCCAACGGAACCGGGGCCACAACGCTGGCCGTGGGCTGCCCCTTTTGCGCCCGCATGATGAACGACGCCAACACCCAGGCCGGCGAACCGATGCAGGTCAAAGACATTGCCGAGGTGGTGGCCGAGGCAATTTGGGAGTAAGCGAATAGGCGAATGAGCGAATCTGCGATTTGCGACTTTGCGATTTTTCTCGTTCCTGCACTCTGCGTGGAAATGAGGGAAAAGAATTTATCCACTTATAATTTCAACGAGGAAAAAAATGGATTTAAAAAACGCTCAACTAACTATGCAACAGGAAAATATCGACTGCTGGCTGGTGCACGATTTTCAAAGCACCAACCCCATTATGGCCCAGTTATTACCCAACCCCGGATTTTTGTCGCGCCGAATATTTCTTGTTATCCCTGCTGAGGGTGAGCCGGTACTGCTCGGCTCCAGAATTGATAACGACACTATTCGGGGGTTTCCTTATCCGGCCCGGTTTTATGTGAGCTGGCAGGAAATGCAGGCCAAATTAACCAACCTGCTGGCCGATTACAATACTATCGGTCTGGATTACTCGCCGGATTGTGCCATTCCGGTTTCATCGCGTATCGATGCCGGGACTCTGGAATTTATCAGGGGATTGGGAAAAAGCGTGGTGTCGGCGGCCAATGTATTTCAATCGGCGGCGGCGGTGTGGAGTGAGGCAGCATTAAAAGCGCATCTGGAAGATTGCGCCCGCGTGGCCCAGATTAAGGATGAAGCTTTTCAGTTCATCAAAGCGCGGCTGCAGGCTGATGAGCCGGTGACTGAATATGACGTGCAGCAATTTATTATGCAGCAGTTTGCAGCGGGGGGGCTGGAAACACCCTACCCCCCCATTGTGGGCGTTAATGCCAACAGCGGCGACCCGCACTATTCCCCCTCCAAAACCAGGTTTGCCTCCATCAAAAAAGGAGACTGGATTTTAATTGACCTGTGGGCCAGGCGGCCCGGTCACGATTACATTTTTTCCGATATTACCTGGGTCGGCTTTGCCGGGCCGGAGCCTTTGGCCAAACATCAGGAGATTTTTGAAATTGTGCGCAATGCCCGGGATGAGGCCATTAACTTTTTGAATGCAGAAACGGCCTCCGGTAAACCTATCGAAGGGTGGCAGGTGGATGACGCGGTGCGGCAAGTCATTGATGGCGCCGGCTACGGCCAATATTTTTTCCACCGCACCGGCCACAGTTTGGGACCGGGCAGTAACACCCACGGGCAGGGGGCCAACATCGACAATCTGGAAACTCACGATACCCGCAAGCTGATGCCGGGCATTGGCTTTTCCATTGAGCCGGGTATCTATCTGCCGGAGTTTGGCGTGCGCTCGGAGATTAATGTTTACATGGCTGCCGGTGGCCCTCAGGTGACCACGCCGGTGCAACAGGAAATTATCTGCCTGGAAGTATAACAAACCATTAAGGTTGTTTCAGGATTAAAATTATCCCAGCCGTATTACGTACTGCGTATTGCGTATAAAAGCCCTTACGCAGTACGTAATACGAACCTTGGATATTTACACCTGCACTGCCCTCAAGGACAGGTGCAAGTGTTTTTTTGAAAATCCTTAAAACTACCTCCAACGAACCAGTTCATAGCCACATATCAGTTTTGATTACCCTTTTCGTAATTGTTTTCCCCCCAGGAGCATAGCCCCTTGTGGGCGGGTACAAGGCCCGATGCTACACCGTGGTGGGGAAAGGGCTGAACGGTTACCCCTTTTCTCTTAAGAATAGCGCCGCCCTGCCGATTAACATGACAGTGCATTGACCCGGTAACTCAATCTTGCCGGAAAAATTATTATTTGGTGAAAGACTCAACCAGCTATGGAACTGTGGATTATTGTTGGCCTGTTTGGCGCCTCTGTTTTTCTTATTGGCCTGATTCCGCTGGTTTACATTGTCTCCAGACCCCCTAATGTAGAAAAACTCAAAGCCAATGGCAATGTTCCCGGCTTGATTAGAGCGTTAAAATTTAATCGCACGTATGAAGCGGGGGCCATCCGGGGAAATGCGGCGCTGGCGTTAGGGCAGCTACGGTCAAGACAAGCGGTGGTACCGCTGCTTAAGGCATTGCAGGATAAAAACCCTCACGTCCGGCAAGCCGCGGCGGTAGCCTTGGGCCGGCTTTACGAGGCCCGGGCCGTGGTGCCCCTTGCCCTGGTTCTTCACCGGCCGGGTGAGAGGCAAACCGCGGTCAGGTCGCTGAGACAACTTGGTAATTTGGTCATCAATCCTCTGGATACGGCCAGCAAACATCCCTCATCAGAAATGCGTCAGGCCGCAGTGACAGCGATGGGCGAAATCGGCGACCTGTGGGCCGTTCAGTCATTGCTGTTTGCGCTGCAGCACCACGACCCGGCCACGCGAGCCGCAGCCGCTCAGTCTTTGGTAAAATTGGGCCGGCCGGCTGCCGTTGCGGTAACCTCGTTAATCCAAAATGTTGACCCGGAAGTGCGGCTGATTGCGGTTGAAACATTAAAGAAAATTGGCGATCCAAATCAGGCTGATGCGCTGAGAACCGCGCTGCAGGACAAAGACAGCCGCGTTCGCCGGACAGCGGCCCAGGCGCTGGATTCCATAAACCGGTTGCCCATAACAGAACAAGAACAGGTTAATTACTGGATTGCCACCCAGCAGTGGCAAAACTGTGTGGCGCTGGGGGAACCGGCGGTTGAGCCCCTGATTTCTGTTTTGAAAAGCGAAGATGATGGGGCCATGGGGGCCACGCAGCAAGCAGCAGCAGAAGCACTGCAAGAAATCGGGGCGCCGGCAGTAAAATCTCTCATTCCATTACTCAACAGCGAAGATATTACGCTTCGTCAGATTGCCGCCATTGTGTTGGGTAAAATCGGTCATCCCCAGGCAATACCTCCGTTACTTGAAGCCTTGCAAAACGCAGAGTTGCCGGCGCGTCCGGTACTTGTCGCCAGTCTGGATAAATTAAACTGGCAGCCGGATAACAGTGATGCAGGCGCAATTTACTGGGTTACCAAACAAAACTGGGACAATTGCGTTGCGGTGGGAGAGGCCGCCGTCGAACCGCTGGTTAAGATTATTAAGGATAAAGATACCCAGCCCGCAGTTTACGAAAACGTGGTCGGCGCGCTGGAAAAGATAAAAAGCCCAAAAGCAGCCGATTTGCTGGCGAACCATTGGGTGGCTGAAAACAACTGGGAAAAGGCCATCAAGCTGGGGGCGTCAGCTATAAAACCACTTGAAACCGCACTCAACGCCCCGGAGCAACGGCTGCAAGCCATTGATGCTCTGGGCCAAATTGGTGATGCTCAGGCCGTTGAACCCATCCTGGCCTCGCTCATCGACACCCGATGGCTTGTTAGAGACAGAGTGGTAAAAGCTTTGGCCCAAATTGATGCTCCGGCTGTGGATCAACTGGTGGTCGTTGCAAAAAATGCTAACGGCAACAGGGACGAGGTTGAACGTCAGGTAGCCATCGAAGCTCTGGGCCAAATTGGTGACACCAAATCTGCAATTCAACTATTAAATATCTTTCGCAAGTCTAATAACGACTACAAAATACGAAAAGCAGCGGCCAGATCTCTGGGTCAAATTCGGTACAAAAAAGCTACGGATTTTCTCATTGCCGCGGTTAACAATTCTGACGAACGATGGGACATCCGTCAGGCTTCCATTATTTCGCTGGGTGAAATTGGCGACGAGCGCGCCCTCAGACCACTGATCGTCGTTCTTTCTGATTGGAGAGAATACGGGTCTCTGCGTGAAACCGCGGCGGAAGCGCTGGGAGAAATTGGACACACCCGCGCCGTAGAGCCGCTTATTCAGGCTCTGGATAATAAAGGGCTGAGTGTACGGCAGGCAGCCGCCAGAGCGCTGGCCCAAATTTCCGGCGAAGATTTCGGCACCGATGAATCCCAATGGTATCGCTGGTGGAATGGGCAGAAGAGACGGATCTATTCCAACTTTAGTCGCTATAAACTAAAAAACAGGTAGTTCCCCCCATCGCATCCGGCGAGGCCCGATTTTCCCCATGGCTCTCCTTCAATTTTACCCAAATCAAGACAGAATGTTTATAATGGATGGGTACTGAAAAACAGAATGAGAACGGAACTTTTGAGATGTCATTCCCGCATGTTTTTAGCGGGAATCCACACTTGCAGGCCTCGCTGAATGCCCGACCGCAGGTACATTCAGGCATGATTCCTCATTTTTCTTAAAAGTTCCGGTTTCAAGCTAATCTCAGTAGGAACAATCAGCCCTTTGCCGGCTGTCCTTTCAACAAGTATTGAATTCACTCCCGGACACTTTTATGGTTGCCGGGCTGATTGACTGACACATTTAATGTTTGGACACAGATAAACACAGATTTTACAGATTATGTCAAAAAAAACTGCCAAAAATCTGTGAAATCTGTGTCCCAAAAGCCTTTTATTGCTTGAAGATAAAATCTGTCGGCCAACCAGGTTGCCGGGGGAGAACTGCGGGTCGACAGGAATTCGCGGATTTTTTTTCTGAGACAGGTAAATTGGGTGTACAGGTTCAGTAAAACCGGTAATTGCGCCAATCCACGTTTTTCTGTAAACCCGCGGTTCTGAAGCCTATAGGCAGAAAAAGTGTCCGGTAGCAAAGTATTGAACGGGTGTGTCGCAGACACCCAAACTTAAGTATCACCTTATCATTTTTTACCAACACAAAGGATTGCCCCATGAAATTTGACCCCACAGAACATCCTCATCGACGCTATAACCCGCTCACCGGCGAGTGGGTGACGGTTTCGCCGCACCGCACCAAACGCCCCTGGCAAGGCCAGGTAGAAAAATCGGCACCCGAAAGCCGGCCCCGGCACGACCCCACGTGTTACCTGTGCCCCGGCAATGGACGGGCCGGGGGCGCCAAAAATCCGGCCTATACCCGCACCTACGTTTTTGATAACGATTTTGCTTCGCTCCTGCCCCAAACCCCGCCCGCAGAAGAAGAGACGCATCTGTTACTCAAGCTGGAAAGTTCGCAGGGCATCTGCCGGGTGTTTTGCTTTTCGCCGCGCCACGATTTAACCCTGCCGGAAATGGAATTGCCCGACATCCGGGCCGTGGTTGACGCATGGGCCGGGCAGGTGGCCGAATTGACTCAAATCTACCGCTGGGTGCAGATTTTTGAAAACAAAGGAGCCATTATGGGCTGCTCTAACCCGCACCCACACAGCCAGATTTGGGCGCATAATCACTTACCCAACGAGCCTGCAAAAGAAGATCGCAACCAGAAGAAATATTTTGAAGAAAATGGCTCACCGCTGCTGGTAGATTACGCCCGCCTGGAAATGGAACAGCAGGAACGGGTGGTGGTTGAAAATGAACATTGGCTGGCTGTGGTGCCATTTTGGGCCATGTGGCCGTTTGAATTGCTGCTGCTGCCCAAAACCCACGTTCTGCGCCTGCCTGACTTAACTAACAAGCAGCGAGACAGTCTGTCTGACATTCTCAAAAAGATGTTGACCCGCTTCGATAATCTGTTTGAAGTGTCGTTTCCTTACTCAATGGGCTGGCACGGTGCCCCGGCCGGTAACGGCGATTATTCGCACTGGCAGTTGCACGCGCACGTCTACCCGCCGCCGCTCCGGTCGGCGCCTGGATCCGCGTGACCCGGGCAGCGAAATGCGGCGACTGACCGCACTCATGCCGGTGCCACGCGGGGACTGTCGCGGGTGGCCGCACCGGAGCTTCGGACCGAAGCGGCTGCGAGCATCTCGGCCTTGTGGCAGCGCTCCAGGGCCTCCCGGAGACACGACGGCAGCGGCGCGATCGTCGTCGACTACCCGTTCGACGACGCGCTCCTCG
>CAYWSS010000206.1:0-8789 GCA_964460505.1 uncultured Caldilineaceae bacterium
GCGAAAATTGTAAACCTGTCTTTTGCTTCATTTTGGCCGAATGAAACGATGCCCCGGGTTTGCATCGGTTCAATTTCTTTGGATGTATTGTTGACAAGGTTTTGCCGCCCTCGTAAACTTGGAACACACGGGCGATTTACGATTGGTGTTTGTGCAAGGCGTAATCGTAAATCGTAAATTGAATGGGGATTTGATGGCCGGGACAATCACCAAGCTGGAGATTCAAAAGAATAACAAAGAACGGGTCAACGTTTTTCTGGATGAAAAATACACATTCGCGGTTACTGTGCCGGTGGCGCTGGGGTTGAAAAGGGGACAATTTCTGAGCAGCGCGGACATCGCCCAATTTAAGAGTCAGGATGAACGGAATCGAGCCTACGATAAAGCCATCTATTTTCTGGGCTTTCGAGCGCGCAGCCGGGTTGAAATTGAGCGCTATCTAAAAGGCAAAGAGTTTGTCCCTGATGTGATTGCCGACACGGTCAATCGGCTGGAACAGGAAGGTTATCTGGATGACGGGGATTTTGCCCAACGCTGGGCCGGGAACCGGCAGCAATTCAAACCCAGGAGTCGCCGGGCGCTGCGCTACGAGTTGCGTCAAAAAGGGGTGAGTGACGCAGACATTGAAAGCGCCCTGATTGATCTGGATGAGGCAGATGCGGCTTGGCGGGCGCTCGAAAAAAAACTGCGGCAGTGGCACCATCTGGAGGAAGAAGCGTTTAGGAAAAAGGCAATGGGCTTTTTGAGTCGCCGGGGATTTAATTATGAAATTACCAGAGGGGCAGTTGATCGGGGCTGGAAACAGATTAGCTCCGATGATGAGACGGTTTTGTAGCCAAAATGTTGCGATTGGCTGCCGTAATGCGTAAAATGGGGGTCGTTCCAAAAATGAGCCAAAAGGTGAGTGATGGCCGGTTATTCAAAGAGGTCACTGGTTGACAAGTTGGGGATTAAACCCGGCTTCAAAATCTGCATCCAGAATCCTCCTGAAGATTATGATAACACTTAAAGTTTGTTTACCGCTTAAAGGATAGAAAATAAGATGACAACTTTGCCCCTTACACGTGTGCCCGGATTTAGAGCTGTGGGTGTAACCTGCGGATTAAAGGTTTCCGGCAATCCGGATTTGGCGCTGGTTTTGAGTGATGCTCCTTGTTCGGCAGCAGCCGTATTCACCAAAAACTCTTTTAAGGCTGCCCCGGTCATGTTCGATATGGCGTTGCTGGAGCGCTCCAAACGGCTGCGGGGGGTGGTTATTAACGCGGGGAACGCCAATGCGGTAACCGGCGTTCAGGGTGACCGGGATGCGCAGCAGATGGCCTTACTTACCGAACAGGCGTGTGACTTGCCGGCAGATTCTATCTTTATAATGAGTACCGGCGTAATTGGCGAGATGCTGGCTATGGATAAGGTCGCTCACGGAATCAATCTGGCCGCTCAGGCTATCGACACAGAAGCCGGTCAACGGGGCGAAAACGCTATGCAGGCCATAATGACCACTGATTTGGTGCCAAAAGAAGCTTTTGTGCAAACCGCAATTGGTAACACCACCATCAGTTTTGCGGGAATGGCCAAAGGCAGCGGGATGATACATCCCGATATGGCTACCATGCTTTCTGTGCTGGTTACCGATGCGCTGATTGAGCCGGATGTTCTGGATACGGCCCTGCGGAAAGCGGTGAGTGTTACGTTCAATCGCATCACCGTAGACGGCGATACCAGCACCAACGACACGGTTCTGATACTGGCCTCCGGAAAAGCCGAAAATCCACCCATTGCAGCTAACACACCGGAGTTCGAGGCGTTTGTATCGGCGCTCATTGAGCTGGGTACCGCCCTGGCTAAAGCTATTGCCCGCGATGGCGAAGGCGCGACCAAACTGATTGAAATTACTGTTTCCGGCGCAGCCAGCCAACAAGAGGCTGAACAGGCAGCCAAAACGGTGGCCATCTCTCCCCTGGTAAAAACGGCCTTATTTGGCAACGATCCCAACTGGGGGCGCGTGTTGATGGCCCTGGGTCGAAGCGGTGTTTCCGTCGATCCGGCTCAGATTTCGCTGCGGATGGGTGATTTTTATCTGCTGGAACAGGGCGAACCGTTACCGTTTGATGCCGAGGTAGCCGCCGCCTGGATGAGTTCCACCCATGAAATTTTATTAGTTGCAGATTTGGGAGTTGGCGCTTCTTCTGCCACAGTCTGGACCTGCGATCTGTCTTATAAGTATGTAGAGATTAACGCCGAATACCACACCTGATTGCAGAAAAAGTAAACAGGACACTAAGGCTATTGCCAAGTCCAGCGCATCATGCTACCTTACTAAGGAATGGTGCGTAAATAACTTACCCAATTGGGACCGGCAACATATTGCGTATTACGTACTCCGTAAAGAGCAAAATTATACGCAATACGCAATACGAGGAAATGGGTAAGTTAATTAATTCTCATTCCTAATATTAAATGGTGTAAATATGTCTTTGGCTACAGGTCAATTGTCTTTTCTAAATGGGCTTGCACATGCACCCAGAAGGCAATACAATAAGTTGTAGGTGGTAAGCAGCAAAACTACCTGAACTACTTACTCAAGAGGAGCATTATGCTGCTGAAATTTTGGGGAACCAGAGGGTCCATCCCCGCCCCTATCCGGCCGGATGAGGTGGAAAATAAAATCCTGGCCGCGCTAAAATTAGCCGGTGAACAATCGATTGATTTAAATGATTCTGATGCGCGCCACAAATTTGTTTCCGATTTGTCTTTGGCGGGCAGCACGGTTGGTGGCAACACAACCTGCATTACGCTTGAATTTGATGATACCCTGATTATCTTTGATGCCGGCTCCGGTATTAGAGAATTGGGGTATCGATTGATGGACCGGAAGGATGAGTGGGCCAAAAAATGGAGGTTCTATCAGGGAAAAGGACATGCCTATATGTTCTTTACCCATACCCACTGGGATCATATTCAGGGGTTGCCGTTTTTTAATCCCATCCACGTGCCCGGCAATGTGTTTGATGTTTATCACGTGCACGAACACGTCCCGCAATCGCTGGCCCGCCAGATGGAAGCCGCATTCTTTCCCCTGCAGTTTGGGCAAATTGGGGCAACCCTTAATTTTCATCTTTTACCGGAAGGCGAGCGCATAAAACTTGAAGGGGCCGTGATTGCCAACACCGAATTGAAGCACCCCGGCCGGGCCTTTGCCTTTCGGGTTGAAGTTGACAATGCGGTTGCCATTGTTGCTACCGATGCTGAGTATCAGAGTTTAGACAACGTAGATACGCTAAAATACCGTAATTTTTATACCAATGCCGATGTTCTGATTTTTGACGCCATGTTTTCTGTGCGGGAGTCGTTTGTAAAGGAAGATTGGGGACACAGCTCTGCCCTGATTGGGGCCGATATGGCCAGCGAAGCTAACGTAAAACGGTTGCTGCTCTTTCACCACGACCCGACCTCCACCGACCTTGAAATTGAACAGATTTTGCGCGAAACCGAAGAATATCTTGAACGTCAGGGGATTTTTCTGGAAGTTATCGTCGCCCGGGAAGGTTTGGAAATTGAACTGTCCAATTCTACGGTTACCTCTGATTTTTACATACAGGATCAATTAAAAAACGGCGTTATTTTTATCACCCTCTCCGGTAAATTTGGCGGACAAGCCACCGAACGATTTAGAAAACATCTGGCCCACAGCCTGCGCAGCCACAACACCGATAAAGTTATCCTGAAAATGGAAGACTTAACCGAACTCCAAATGGCCGGCATCAGGGCCTTGGTTGACGCCCGGCGAAATGTTATGAGCCTGGCCTTGGTTGGCGTTTCAGAAAATCTGTACCGGGTGATAGAATTGTCGGGCACCACAGATTTCTTCGCTATCTACGAGAACGAAGCGGACGCGTTAAAAGCGCTAAATTCTCATTAGCAGACCCGCTTCGCCATCCTCTCAAATTAGCCCAAAACCCCCGTTCCCACTAAAATACCTGCTGCTATGGGAACACAGGGCAAACAACACCACCAAAACCAATCGACATCTCGCGGCAAAGTTTCTCATTTTGGGCTGCCGGTTGTCCTTTTAATATTTGGGTTGCTGGCTGCAATCCACAGCATCATAGTGCCCATCACTCAGGGCGAAGACGAACTGGCCCACTATCGCTACATTGCCTTTATTGAGCAAAGCAGCCGCCTGCCCGCCACCTTTGCCGAGCGCCAACAAGCCTGGTATCGCGCCGATTGGCCGCCGCTGTACCACCTGTTGGTGGCCGCCGCCGTCAGCCCGCTGGACACCAGCAAGCCCTATTTAAAGGATGTGGGCGAATCCCCCCACCGCCGTCTGGTTGGCAAGATATTTTATCCCCGCCTGATTATTTACACTGAAGACGCTAACTGGCCCTGGCAGGACGGCATTTTAGCCTGGCATATTGGCCGCTTTATATCTGTCTTCTTTGCCGCTGCCGCGTTGATTTTTGTCTACCTGACTGCCCTCGAATTGGGCCGAGAAGCCGGGAAGCCGGAGAGCCGGGCAGAAAAAACCTCCGCTCCCCGGCCCTCCCGCTCCCCGGCCCCGCTGCCGCTCAACGTATCTCCCCCTCTATTCGCCACCGCCGTTACCGCCCTGCCGGCCTTCATCCCCCGTTTTATTTTCTCTTCGGCCATGCTGGGTGACGACAGCCTCTTTATTCTGCTTTCGGCCATATTCATTTGGCTCCTGCTGCGGGCACTGCGAGGAAGCGATAGTTGGCTGGTGTACGCCGCCATGGGGTTGCTGCCGGGGCTGTCGATTGCTACCAAATACAGTACCGGTCTGCTGCCCCTGGCGCTCATTCCGGTAATCTGGTGGCGAGCCAAAAAAACGGGTTGGGGCTGGATTCAGTCGTTGGGGCGGTTGCTGTGGAGTTGGTTTTTTGTGGCGGCCGGCGCGGGCTGGTGGTTTGGCTGGATTGGCTATCATTTCAATTCCATTAAAGAGGATGGCCTTTTCTTTGGCCTGCTTAATCCCCTGCTTGCCTCCGGCCCGGATGTAAGCATGCGGCGGGTTTTTGCCTTTTTTGGCGGCCAGGATTTTAGCGGCGCCCTTCGCCCCGAGGCCGTGGCCGAGGGGAATTTTTGGAACTGGTTAACCTATTTGTTTGAAACCTTTTGGGGGGTACCGGTGCTGGAAGCAGACCCCCTCTTTCCGTGGGCTTATGCGCCGCTGCTGCTGTTCTGCCTGCTGGCCTGTGTTGGTTTGTGGCAATATTGGCACATCGCCGGTAAAGAAACCCGGCGGGTATTGGCTGTGTTGATGCTTATTATCGGGCTGCTCCTGCCGTTTCCCATCCTGCGATTCTTCCTCACCTATAATATTCTCGAAACCGGCCAGGGGCGGCACATCCTCTACCCCGCCGCCCAATCGATCCCCATTCTGCTCACCCTGGGCTGGCTTCAGTTTGGGGCAGTGGCGCAAAAGCGCAGGGGTGCGGGGGGGGCGCGGGCCAATACGCAGTACGTAATACGCAACACGCAACACGCCTCACGCCTCACACTCTACCTTTTTCTTGTTCCATCCGTGCTGCTGATCTGGTCAATTTTCCAACTCATTTATATGCACCGCACCTATCCCGAGCCGCTGCCGGTGCAGACCACAACCTTTGAACAAACCTCAATCCCTCAACCCCTCAAACATAATCTTGGCGATTCAATTCAGTTTCTCGGTTATGATTTTCAGCCAGACCCGGAGCAGGCCATCATCAACCTGACTCTCACCTGGAAATCATTGGGGCCGGCTGACGAAAACTACCGCGTCCGGGTTCAACTGGTTGACCCAAACGGGGACCCCCATTTTACCTGGCTCAGCCACCCGTTGAACGGCCTCTACCCGACCCGGGCCTGGGACGCGGGCGACGTAATTCGAGATACATTGCCCCTGCCGTTGGCTGCCGTGCCGGCCAACGCCTACGATATTCAAATTGACCTGGTACACGAGGCTAATTTGCAACCCGTCACTGCCAAACCTTTTCAGATTATCCACTTCGATCTTGGCCAGGCGCAACCCATTGCCAATGCCGCAAAATTTAACGACCGGTTCAAATACCGTTTGTGGGTAGGTGACCAACCTGTCCGCCACCGTCAAACCCTGCCTCTCTCCTGGACATATTCTGACGCCAATTCAATCGTAAATCCAAAATCCAAAATCGTAAATCCAGAGTGGGTTCTGATTGGCCCTGACGGCGTTCCCCGCCCTCCGGAAATAACCGGCGACGCCACCGCCATCTTTATTGTGGGCGCAGATTGGCCCAGCGGCGATTATTGTTTAGGAATGGGTGTAAATGATGAAGGCAAAATGACGAATGATGAATCTGGGGTGGGGGGCGTTGAATTTAAAACTGGCCCCTTATTAACCGTTGCCGGCGATGCCCGCCTGTTCAACTTGCCGGCTGAAATTACCGCGCAGCCCGGCTGGACCCCGGTCGAGGCCAACTTTGCCAATCAAATTGAGCTGGCCGGCTATGCGCTGCCCACCCGCCGGGTAGAGCCGGGCGGCAGCCTGCCCGTTTCCGTAATCTGGCGCAGTTTGGCCCCGGTACAGCCCGATGCAATCACCTTTGCGGTGCTGCTGGATGCCGGCCAACAATCCTTGGGCAGTATCGACCGCTACCCATCCGGTTACTACAGCCCCATGCTCTGGGCAAAAGGTGAAGTTGTGCCGGATGAGTTCGCCCTGCCGGTTCACCCGGATGCTCCGCCGGGCGTGTATTTTATCCATCTGGGCCAATACCAATTGATTGATGAAACATCCCGTTCATTACGTCTTTTTCACGACGGCCAACCCACCGACAACACCGCCGTGGTTATCGGCCCCATCAAAGTGGGCGGCCCTCCGGCAGATGTGGTCACACAAGGTGTCTCCCCCCAAATCCCCATCAACCAATCGTTGGGCGACCAGATTACGCTGCTTGGTTACGACCTCAATCAGGGAGCCGGGGAGCCGGACGCAAACGGACAGCCAACTGACTCACCAAACTCACTCAACTCTCCTGGCTCACTCAACATAACCCTTTACTGGCAGGCGGAGGCCGGCCTGACCACCGATTACACCACCTTTTTGCACCTGCGCAACGCAGCCAACCAAACCGTGGCCCAAAAAGATGCGCCGCCTGCTGCCGGCCGCTACCCCACCTCCCTGTGGGATAAAGGCGAAATTATTGTTGATGAAATCACGCTGCCACTTGACCGGCTTCCCGCCGGAGAGTACACTCCGGTCGTTGGCCTGTACAAATTTGCAAGCGGCGCGCGCTTGCCCGTGCCCGGTAATCCGGCTAACGAAATAACTCTGGAACCGGTACAAATCAACGAGTGAGAGAGTTAGCGATTAAGCGAGTGAGTAAATGAGTGAATCCGGGACTGAGTCAATCGGCCAACCAAATAACCGGGCGACAATTGAGGCCGGCTCCCGGCCGCCGGGGAAGATGCGTTACGGGTGGCTGCTGGTTATCCTGCTCATTTATTTGGCGCTGGCCGTTGCCCACAGTGTTGTGGTGCCGCTGACTACCGGTAACGATGAGTGGGCCCATTTTCTGTACGCGCGTTTTATTTCCGAGCAGGGCCATTTGCCAACCAGTACCGTTCAGCGGGAAGAAGCCGGTTACAAATCGGATGCGCCGCCGCTGTATCACCTGATTGTTTCTGCGGCCACCGCCGGGGTTGAACCCACCCGATTGCTGCGCCCCCTTTCCTCCGATATGCCCCGGCGTTATCTGGCCGATAACGTCATCAATTCTTATGCGCTGCTGCACACCGCAGTGGAGCAATGGCCCTATAAAGGCGAAGTCCTGCTGTGGCATGTGGGGCGCGGCATGTCGATACTGTTTGGGGCTGCGTTGATTGTGATTACCTCCATCACCGGCCATCTCATTTTTCCAAAAAATAACCGCCGCGCCCTGCTGCCCGCCGCGCTGGTGGCTTTTATTCCGGCGGTGCTGTTTCACAGCTCCGTTTTTAGCTACGAGAGCCTGAGCGCCACGCTGACTGCCCTGTTTCTGCTGGCAGCGCTCAAAACCCTGCAACATCCCCCTCAATGGTTCTGGTGGGTGGCTATGGGCGCCCTGGCCGGGCTGTCCGTAACCACAAAATACAGCGCCGTGCTGCTTCCGCTCGAAATCATTATCGTTGCCTTTTTAGCCTGTCAAACAATGAGGGAAGCCGGGGCGCGAAGCGGGGAGAAGGGAGTAGGGGAGCCGGGGAGCTACGGTGCAGAGGCGCGCGAGATACAAAATACGAAATACGCAATACTAAACACACATCACCCCCTAAGATTCATTATTGGCCGGATAATTATTTCCGGCGCGGCAATGATTCTGGCCGCAAGCTGGTGGTTTGGTTTTGTGGCCTGGAATTTTAACACTATCGATACGCAGGGGCCGCTGGTGGGCATTCTGCAGCCGCTGCTGGTGGGCGATGCCAGCGACACCACCTCGGTGCAGGTGGCCGGATTGTTCTTTGGCGCAGACGAAGTAGCGGATGAGGCTCGTACCCCACTGGCACGCAACTACCCGCAGTTACTTCTGTCATTGATTGAGTCATTTTGGGCCGCGCCGGTGGATGGCCGGTTTGCGCTTTCGCCGTGGCTGCCGCTGCTGTTCACCCTGCTGGCCTTGCCGGGACTGGCCGGGTTGTGGCCGGGGGGGAAAAGCGCCGCGCGGGCCACCCCGCGCTATTTTTTGCTTTTGGCCGGGTCGGCGGTGGCGCGCTCGGTGGAGCTGTCGCGGCGCTCGCTGACACAATATCCAGGGGTGAGTAAATGGACGATGCGTATA